>CANPZA010000075.1 GCA_947588915.1 uncultured Clostridia bacterium | reverse complement strand
CTTAATCGGTAACTAGAAGTTACTTTTTCCAAATTGAATTTACTTTTTCAATTGACCAGATTATTAACTCTATAATTTCATAGAGTGGAAAGAAGAATTGCTATGATGGAAAAATACATAGTTACAACTACTGGAATTAAAGACAATAACCCATATTCTATACTATCTCGTGTAATTAGTGGTGTTAAAGACAATGGCGATGTGTATCGGTTCATAGATAATAAGACATCTCAAAGAGAAGCAGAACAAATCCATATAGGCACAGTTATAGAATACGAAACAAAAAGAGTTACATCGTCAAAACAAGCAACATTGAACATTAACAGTAAATATAAAGAAGATTAAGATAATATTATTTTTAATCTAAACAAATTTTATATTGTAAAATAAAAAAATTTAATTTATTTTTCGACAAAACTTTACAGAATATTCCAAAAATGGTATAATTTGGAATAAAGGAAAGTGAAAAAAATGCCAAAAAAATATTTAGAAAAGAATGTGTTAGATGCTGCAAAAGAAAGATTGCAAATTATATTTGAAAATTTTGATAATATTTATTTAAGTTTTAGTGGAGGAAAAGATAGTTCAGTAATGGTGCAACTTGCAAATATGGTTGCAAAAGAAATGGGTAAAAAATTTGATGTATTATATATAGATTTTGAAGCACAGTATCGTTATACAATTGAACATGTAGAAGAGATAAAAAGATTATCACAAATAAGAGATTTTTACCATATATGCCTACCAATGGCTTTAAGAAATGCAATTTCAGTATTACAACCTAAATGGATATGCTGGGAGGAAGAAAGTAAACATTTATGGGTAAGGAGTATGCCAGAAGACAGTATAAATATAAATAATTGTCCATTCCCATGGTTTAAAAAGGGAGAAGAATTCGAAGAATTCATTGTACAATTTGCTGACTGGTACTTAAAAAAATATAAAGATAAGGTGGCTTGTGGAATAGCAATTAGAACAGATGAGAGTTTAAACAGATTTAGAACAATTGCATTTCAAGATCATAAACTTACTTTTGAAGGACATAATTGGACGACAAAAGTAAAATATAATGAAAGACATATAGATGTATATAATTTTTATCCAATCTATGACTGGAAAGCAGAAGATATATGGGGAGCAGTAAGTAAGTTAGATTTAAAGTTTAATTATATTTATGAACTTATGTATAAGAATGGGTTAAGTATATATGAGCAAAGACTTTGTCAACCATATGGTGATGACCAAAAAAATGGTTTAAATCAATTCAAAGCCTTAGAATATGATACATGGGGAAAGGTATTAAATAGAGTTAACCGGAGTCAATTTTGGTAACATTTATTGTAAAACAACAGCACTTGGTAATATTAAATCATGTAAACCAGAATTTATGAGTTGGCAAGAATATACAGTGTTTTTACTTGAAAGTATAGGAATATATAATAAAGATTTAATGCTCCATTATTATAGAAAAATAAAAAAATTTATGATATGGCATAAAAATAAAGATGGAGTAGATTTAAAAGATATACCAGATTTTGCAGATGCTAAATTAGAAAACCAAAAAAAGGTTATATCTTGGAGAAGAATTGCAAGAGCAATAGAGAAAAATGATTTCTATTTAAAAAGATTATCATTTGCACAAACTAAAAATGATGATCAGCAATTACAACAATTAATACATAAGTGGGACAACCTACTTAATGAAAAAACAAGGACTGATGATAAAACTTTACAAAAAATAATAAATGAAAAATATAAGTAAAAGGGGGAATTTAAAATGGTTGTAAAAATGACAAATAAAAACAAAAAATTTTATGAGTATATGGGAAGGTTCTTTGGATCTAGATTAATAGAAAAACAAACAAACGATAGAATATATGATGATGACAATAAAGAATGGTATATTTATATTGAAAATAACAAAGTAATGGCATTTGTATCAATAAATAAAAATGTAATAAAAAATATTTATACAACAAAAGAAAAATATTTAGAAGAAATATTAAAAGAAGTTATCAAAAAAAATAAAATAACATATAGTACTGTACCAAATAATTATATCGAAACTTATGAAAAATGCGGATTTACAGTTAACAAACAAGAAGGATATAAAAATTTTGTAATAATTTATATAGAAAAAGAAGAAGTAGCTATAGCTTAAGAAAGGATAAAAAAATGAGTAAAATAGAATTTCCTGTCTTAAATGTAAAGATGGTAGATATAAATAAAGTGGAAGCAAATGATTACAACCCAAATAAAGTAGCTCCACCAGAAATGAGATTATTAAGACATTCAATTGAAGAAGATGGATATACACAACCAATTGTAACTTATTATGATAAAGATAGAGATATGTACATAGTAGTTGATGGTTTTCACCGTTATAGATGTGCAAAGGAATATTTCCATTTAGACCAAATTCCAGTAGTAACAATTAATAAAGATTTAGAAAATCGTATGGCTAGTACAATTAGACACAACAGAGCAAGAGGAACTCATCAAATAGCTGATATGTCACATATTGTTTTAACATTAACTGAACATGGATGGACAGAAAAAGAAATTGCAAAACATTTAGGAATGGAATTAGATGAAATTATTAGATTAAAACAAATTACAGGATTAAAAGAAATGTTTGCAAATCATCAATTCAGTAAATCATGGGAAGAATTTGAAGATAATAGAAAGAAAAGGAAATAAATAAACTAAAAAGAGAAAAATTAACTTTTCTCTTTTTAGTTTATTTTATATCTAACCCAATATGAATATCTCTTAATTGTTCACGTTTGACTTTACTTGGAGCTCCCATCATTAAATCTTCTGCTTTACTATTTAAAGGAAATGCTATTACTTCTCTTATATTATTTGAATCAGTAAGAAGCATTAACATTCTATCTATACCAGGTGCAATACCACTATGTGGAGGAGCACCAAATTGGAAAGCTGTATATAAAGCACCAAATTTAGATTTTACTTCTTCTTCTGTATAACCAGCCATAGTAAAGGCTTTTAACATTATTTCAATATCATGGTTTCTAACTGCACCAGAAGAAAGTTCAATACCATTTACTACCAAGTCATATTGATAAGCTAAAATCTCTAAAGGGTTTTTATTATTTAAAGCATCTAAACCTCCTTGAGGCATAGAAAATGGATTATGGCTAAATGCTAGATTTCCATGTTCATCTTCTTCGAACATTGGAAAATCTACAATCCAACAAAATGTAAATATATTTTTATCTATTAAATTCAATCTATTTCCTAATTCTGTTCGTATTTGACCTGCAAGTTCTGTTGCCCTTTTCTTATTATCTGCTATAAAGAAAATAGTATCATCTTTATTTAAATCTGCTAATTGTAGTAATTCCTTTTTTAAATCATCCGGAATAAATTTATCAATAGGACCTTTATAACTTAAATCTTCTTGTACTTCTAAATATCCAAGACCTGACATTCCAATATCAATTGCATATTGTAACATTTTTTCATGGAAACCTTTAGATAAATGACCTTTTACTTTAATTGCTCTAACACATTTATTAATAAAAGGTTTAAAAGTACACTTAGAAAAGAATTCTGATAGGTCAATAATATAAAGAGGATTCCTTAAATCTGGTTTATCTGTTCCATATTTTATCATAGCATCTTCATACGAAATTCTTGGGAAAGGATATTTTAAAATTTTTTTATCTGAAAATTCTTTAAAAGTATTATACATAACAGGTTCGATAACTGAGAAAATATCCTCTTGAGTACTATATGCCATTTCCATATCTAATTGATAAAATTCACCAGGTGCTCTATCTGATCTTGCATCTTCATCACGAAAGCATGGTGCAATTTGAAAATATTTATCTATTCCAGAAACCATAAGTAATTGCTTAAATTGTTGAGGTGCTTGTGGCAATGCATAAAATTTTCCTGGATGTAATCTACTAGGGACTAAATAATCTCTTGCACCTTCAGGGGATGAACTAGTTAAAATAGGTGTTTGAACTTCTAAAAAACCTTGCTCGATCATTTGATTTCGAAGAAATTGAAGTACTTTAGCTCTTAGTATCAAATTATTTTTTAATCTTTCATTTCTCAAATCTAGAAAACGATATTGTAGTCTTAAATCTTCTCTAACATCTTGGTTTGAATTTATTTCAAAAGGTAAGTTTTTAGTTCTTTTATTTAAAACATTTATTTCCTCGATTCGAATTTCTACCAATCCAGTTTTTAGTTTAGGATTAATGGTTTCTTCATCTCTTTTCTTAACTATACCATATACACTAACTGAAGATTCTATAGGAATATGTGATGCAAAATCAACATCATTTTCATTACTAGAAGTAACAACTTGAGTTATTCCATACATATCTCTAATATCTAAAAAAACTAACCCTCCTAAATCACGAATTGTCTGAACAAAACCAGCAATTCTAACTTTTTTTCCAACATCATCTAAACTGATGTCATTACAAGAACAAGTTTTGTATTCTTTCATTTTTATACCTCCTCATATAGGACAAAAAAAATGTCCTATGCATTTTTATGCAGGGACGAAATAAACTTTTCCGCGGTACCACCCAGCTTGAAAATCAAATGACTTTCCACTTTATTTAAATTACTCCAATGTGTTTCACATATTTTAGGTTGACCTTAAAGGGTTTACAGCCAATGACCCTTTTTCTCTTTTAAGTAACTTCTAAATGCTTTCATTGTACAAACGTAAATATATTTAATAATTAATATTTTACACAGTATTTGCAGATTTGTCAAGTTTTATGCTAAAACAAATATATTTTACTTTTAAATAAAACTTGACATATAAAACAAAATAATGTATAAAGAATAAAAAATAATAAAATTATCAAACTAAAGAAGAGGTGATTAGATGCAAAAAAATTTAAGATTAGAAATAAAAGAGAAATTAGCACAAATAGAACAAATGATAGATATAAATGAAAATAAACAAAAAATTGATTTAGAAAGAAAAAAATTAGATAAAATGTTAGAGAAATATTTGAAGGAAATATAGAAATAATATACCACGAATAACGAATATAGTTCATTTATACAAAGAGCAAAATTTGATAATATAAACAAAAAACAAAGAATAGGTGGTATATGATGAGAAAAATAAGCACAATAAAAATTGGAAAAAATCTGCAAAAAATAAGAAAAAGTAATGGATATACTCAAGAAAAATTAGCAGAAGAAATAGAAGTATCAGCAAGATATATAAGTGATATTGAACAAGATAGAGCAAAGCCATCTTATGAAGTTTTAATACGTATTTGTAATTTATTCAAAATAACACTAGATCAAATATTTAGTGAATATTTGCAAGCAAAAGAAAATAAAAGTTTGGAATACTCCTTAGCAGGATATGACAAATTATCAAAAGAAGATAAAAGAACAATAGAACATTTAATAATTTATTTTAATAAAAAATAAGCTAATCCTCATTTTAAACAATGAGGATTTTATAAAATTAATAAATAGCTATTGATTTTATGGTATAATATGATATATAAAGTATATAATGATAAAAATAATAATTAAAGAAAGGACATTTTAAATGCAAGAGGAATTTGAAAAGGATCAAATAGAAGATACAGAAAAAATACAAGAAAATGTAAAACCAGCTAACAAAAAAGTAATAGGTTTTAACTTTATATTAATTGTTGTTATTTTTGTGCGGATTATTCATTTATATGATAAATGTAGATGGTATAGACAATATAATTAATTTATTACAACAAGTAGATTATAAATGGGTTATTATGGGACTTGTATGCTTAATGGTACATTGGATTTGTGAAGCTCTTAATTTACATATACCAATTAAAAAAATGTATCCAAATCAAAAATTTACGAATTCATTTAGAGTGTCTATGATAGGTCAACTTTTTAACAATATTACGCCATTTTCTACTGGTGGACAACCAATGCAAAGTTATGAATTAAATAAAACAGGTAAAAGAGTAAGTGATTCTTTATCTGCTATGGCAATTAAATTTATTATTACACAAACAGCATTAGTAATATCAACATTAGTCGTAGTAATATTTGAATTTTCATTTTTCGCAAATTTAATGCAGAATTATTTATGGATAGCGATACTTGGTTTTGCAGTAAATATATTAGCAATTATAGTTGTAATTTTAGCAGGAATAAAAAAGAAAATGATTACATTTTTCACAACGCCAGTAATAAAATCACTTGGAAAAATACATATTTTTAAACATCCAGAAAATACAATCGAAAAACTAGACAAAAGTATAGACAATTTTAGAGAACAATTTCTTTTTATGAAATCAGAAAAAAAGATGGTATTAAAAATGTTTATAATAGCAGTTATACAAAGCTTTGCATATTATTCAATAACATACATGGTATATAGAGCATTTGGAAATACAGGAGTGACATTTTGGCAGATAATACCAACACAAGCATTTTTATTATTAATAATGACATTTATCCCTACACCAGGTTCTGGTTTAGGAGCAGAGGGAGGATTTTACTTGTTATTCCAGTCAATATTTAAATATGGAACAATAAACATGTCAATCTTATTCTGGAGATTATATACTTTTTATTTACCAATAATTGTAGGAACAATATTTTTAGGGATTAAGGAACGCTCTTAAAATCCCTTTTTAAATTTGTAATTCTATTTTTACCGATTTTTAAAAGTTCAGTTAATTGTTTATTTGTTACTGTATATTTGTTCTTAGCTGCAGAGACAAGCGAAGTTAATAAATATTTATCCTTTTTCAATTGGTCGATAGTTGTATTATTTTGCTTGAAAAATAGGTCTACAAAGTTTTTTAATAATTGGATAGATATTTTTTCTTCTTTTATTTCTAATATATCATTTTCATTATAATAAGTATGGATTTGTTTAAAATCATCTAAATAATTTCTATCCCAAAATAATAGTTTGGTATGTTTGTCATCTAAGTTTCCACTTTTCATAAAATTATAAGATGAATAAATATAATCATCCATTTTATCAACAATTTTTGCTTTCACAGGATTTCTGTGAATGTAAGCTATAGTATTGTGTAAATGGCTTTCATTCATGATAATTTGGAGTGATATCTTCCTTTGTTGTGTTTTTACTACTCAAATAACAACTTATTTCTTTCGTTATTTTGTTTTCTTTTTCTACTTCTCTCACTACAGCAAATATCTTTTTTAATCCTTTCCAATTTGCTAAATAATCTGTAAAAAATGCTATTTCGTTTAACACATAACATGT
>CANPZA010000074.1 GCA_947588915.1 uncultured Clostridia bacterium | reverse complement strand
GTTTTCACGACTTCTTTTAAATATGTCTTTTAAAAAGATTTGTTTTTTTTGATTATCTTTTATTCTAAATAACATATTTATATTAAAAAATCAATTTTGACACTAATACTCCTGTTAAACTCTCTAATATACTATTTTGTGCCACATATCTTACTTTTCCTTGTTTTATTTTCTTTACTTTTTTTCTATTCTTTCAGATAATTCTCTTTGTATTGATTTTTCCATTTCTTCAGTTTCATTACCGCCCCAAACTGGTTCTGTTTTTCTTAATTCTTTTTCTACATTACAATAAGTGTACTCCAAAACATAAAATCACACTTTTTCTATAAAATAAAAAATAGGCATTACTATAATGTAGCACCTATTATTCCAGCATCATTTCCTAATACTGCTGTTTCTATTATAATATCTTTTCTGTCTAGTTTTTCCTTTAATTTTGGTAATAATACATCTTCAAAATATACAAAACTACCTCCTATTCCTATGATTTCTGGCTCAAATATCACAATCAGATTCATTATTCCAATACTTAAGTTTTCAATATATTTTTCTACAACTTTTTCAATTATTTCATAATTATTATTTTGTGGTTTATTTTTTCTAATCATGTCTAATAATTCTTCTCCTCTTACGCTTTCATCAAATCCTAATGCATTTCTCAAATTTGTTTTAAAAGCTTTCATAGAAGCATATCTTTCAAAACATCCCTTTCTTCCACAGCTACATAATATTCCATTTCTTTCAATTACCATATGACCGACTTCATACCCAGGTCTTTTTATAGCATCTAATAATTTGTTATTATCAAATACTGCTCCACCTATTCCTGTTCCTAATGTTAAAAATAAACTTCTATTATAACCTTTTAAACACCCATATGCATTTTCAGCTATTGCAGCACATTTGGCATCATTTCTTATTTTTATTGGTAAATTTATTTTATCCTTAAGTATTTCTATAATTGGATAGTTGTTTATTCCTATATTTCCAGATGAAATTATAACTCCATTTTCTGCTCTTCCTGGTATTGACATACCTATTTCTTCTATATCATATTTGTTTTTAAATTGATTTATATGTTCAATAATAATTTCTTCTATAGATTTTTTTATATCTTGTTTTTCAATACTTGTTAGCCTCTTTTCAACTTTTTCAATAATTATTCCTTCTTTACTTACTACTCCTATTGCTATATGGCTTCCACCCATATCAATTCCTATTTTCATTTATTTACACCTACTTATTTTTTATATTATATCCTAAAGATATTTTAAACTTAAACTATTATACTGTCAACAATTTAATTAAAAAGAGTTACATATCAAACTAATTACTATGATAAGTCTGAATGTAACTCTTATAATTTATATTTTCATGTTTATAATCAGTCTTAATATTATCTAAAAAGGTAAAGTTGTACCTGTCCCAATTATACATTATAAGCTGAGAATAGGAATTTACCCATATAAACTTGAATACATGGTACTAATACTACTAATACAAAGAATATTAATACTACTCCAACTATTGCATATACTACTTGTGGTAGTGCTTTCATAATCTTTGTCATTATGTTGTCTATGTCTATTTCCATATATTCTACTAGTTTTTCCATCATTTCAGTTAAGTCTGTCTGCATTCCTATTTTAAGCATTTCTGTCATCATTGGACTTGCTAGTCCTGATTTTTCAAATGGATCTATCCATGATGTTCCTATTAATATATTGTTTATTGATGTTTCTATGATAGATAGCATAACATAATTTTTTACTACATTTTTACTTACTTCTATGGAGTCTTGAATTCTCATACCATTTTTTAGATTTAATAACATTGCTTTCATTAATCTTGAAAAGTCTAATGCAAATATTAATTCACCAAATATAGGCATTTTATATTTAAAATAGTGGAAATTATATTTTCCTTTTGGTGTATTAATATAAAATATTATCGCTGCAGTTATTGCTATTATTATAGATACTGGTATGTACCAATACAGTATTACTTGATCTATAAAGTCTGCGAACCATAATGTTATAGCTGGTAATTTTTCTTCTGTTCCAAGTTCATCAAATATTCCTTGTATTGCTGGTATAGCAACTAATGTACCTACAATAAGCATAACTAGTAATAATACAAATTGTATGATATTTGGAATTAATATAGATCTTAATTTTTTATTTAAAGCTTCTGTTTCATCTAGATATTTTACTGCTTGTTCTAGTGAGTTTGTTAATGAACCTGATAATTCACCTACTTTTATCATGTTTATATATATGTAAGGGAATATGTTTGAATAATATTCCATTGTTGTATACATATTTTCTCCTGCTTCAACTCCTGCTAATATATCCTCCAAAACACCTTTAAAAGATATATTTTCTGTACCTTCAATTATAGTATTCAAAGCATGTATATTATTGAAGTTTGCCTTTTTTAATAGATAAAAGTTTTGTGTAAATACTACTATATCTCTTTGTGTTATTTTCTCTGATTTAGCAAAATATACATTAATTTTTTCTTTTGTGCTTAATGTTTTCTTTTTAGTGTTTAGTTGTGTTGTATTTACATTTTTCATGATTTCTTGTATATCTGTAACATTCTTTTTCTGTTTTTTAGTTGCTTTTTTAGAACGATAAGAAACCTGTTCAATTGATATTGGTAATAAGTTACCATTTTTTAATGCTTTTATCAAATTCCACCTACTTGATGATTCAACTCTATTTCTTACAATAACCCCTGATTTAGTCATTGCTCTATAGATATATTCAGGCATTTGTTTTTCCTCCTATTCTTCTTTATTTTTCATGCTTGATTTTTAATTGCATAATAGTCCTATTTAAAGTTTCTATATTTTTCTCTTCTATTTGAGATTTTGCTTGGTCTAAAGTTATTTTGTCTTTAACGAAAAGTTCTGCTAAGGAGTTTATTAATCCTATACTTCCTTTTTCTAGATTACTTTGTATAGCATCTTCTATTTCTGATACACTTAATTTTTCTTTACGTATAATTCCTGCTACGATATTATCTACTACCATTACTTCTGGAACTAATACTAGTTTTCCATCAGTTCCTTGTAGTAATCTTTGTGATACTACTAATTTTAATAATGCAGATAATAGATATTTGATACTTGCTTGATCTCTTACTTCATAGAAGTTTATCATTCTGTCAATTGTTTCAGCACAAGATTTTGTATGTAAAGTTCCAATTACTAAGTGTCCTGATTCTGCCATTTCAATTGCTGCTTCCATTGTTATTTTATCACGAATCTCTCCAATTACTAATATGTCGCAGTCCTCTCTTAATGAGTTTTTAACTCCATCACTAAATGTTAAACTATCTCTTCCTTTTCCTACTTCTTTTTGTACAATTAGTGATTTTTTAGATTTATGTCTGTATTCTACAGGGTTTTCTAATGTTAGTATTTTTTTATTTTGATTTTCATTTATATGGTTGATTAAAGCATTTAATGTTGTACTTTTACCAGAGTTTGTTTTTCCTGTAACAAGTATTAGCCCTTGTGGTTGGTATGTCATTCTTCTTACTATATCTGGTACTCCTAATGATTCATAAGTTGGTAATTCATTTTTTATTAATCTTAGTGTACATAGTGGAACATCATTTGCAAAAGAAATATTAACTCTTAAACGAATGTCTTTATATTCATATGATGTATCTAATTTTCTTGTAGTATTATATACCTCATCTTTATCTATATTTCCTTTTACTAAATAATCATATATTTCATACATGTCTTCTTCTGTTAATATTTTGCTATTTGGCACTGGCACTAAATTTCTTGCAATTCTAAGCATAGGTTTATTTTCACAAATTAAATGTACATCAGAAGCATCTAATTCCATAGCTTGGTCAAGTATTTTATCTACGTTCATAATTTTCCTCCTTTGTTTTTCTCTAATATATTAATAACTTTCTATTTAATTCTTCTAAAGTTGTAAGTCCTTTTACTACTTTTCTTATTCCATCTATCACTAAAGGCTTATAATTTTGTTCTATAGCTTTTTTTCTAATTTCTAGACTAGATTTTCCTGTCATAATTTCTTCTTTAATTTCATCTGTTATGTTTAATACTTCAAATATTCCTATTCTGTCATAATATCCTGTATTGTTACAATATTTACATCCTTGTGCTGAATAAGTTGTTCCGCTTAAATCAAATTGAACATTGTATTTTTCTCCAATTGATGTTATTATTTTCTTTTCTTCTTCATCAAATGGTCTTTCTTGCTTACATTTAGGACATAATTTTCTTACTAATCTTTGTGATATAGAAGTTGCAAGTGTACTTGATATATCATAATCTGAAAGTCCTATTTTTCTTAATCTCGTTATTACTTCTATGCTATCTATTGTATGTATTGTTGATAAAACATAATGTCCAGTTTGTCCTGCTTGGATAGCAATTTCTCCTGTTTCTCTATCTCTTATCTCTCCAACTAATATAATATCTGGGTCTTGTCTTAATACTGTTCTTAATGCTCCTGAAAATGATGATTTATTATCTATTTCAATTTGGTTTAATCCTTTTATTCTAATTTCTACTGGATCTTCTATTGTTGTTATATTTATCTCTGGACTATTTAAATAATCCATTATACTATATAATGTAGTGGTTTTACCTTCTCCTGTTGGTGCAGCAATTATTGTTATACTATTTTTCTTATTAATACTTTTCTTTAAATCATCTTCTGTTCCTGGAAATCCTAAATCAAATATATTTTTTATGTTTTCATTTTTCTTAAGTAATCTTAAAACAAATTTTTCTCCATATACATTTGGTTGAGATGATACACGAATATTATAGTCCTCATAAATTAGAATTCTACCATCTTGAGCTTCTTGTTTTTCTTGGTGCATATTTGATATTGCTTTTAATCTTCCTATTATTTGTTGTTGTTTTTCTTTTTTTATTCTTGCTGCTGTAAATAATTCACCATCAATTCTATATCTTATTCTAATTTCTTCTGCCATTGGCTCTATATGTATGTCACTTGCTCTTCTTTTTATTCCTGTTTTTATTATACTGTCTACTAATCCTGTTACTGTGTCATTATTTCCTGTTTCTGCCTCAAAGTTTGTTGTTACTTCTCCTTCTAATGATTTTAGTATTTTATCAATATCAGTCTCAAAGGTAATATAACTTTCCATTACTAATCCTTTGTTTAGTAACAATAACCTTACTGTACTTATATTATTATTTCTTACTGTATTTGCAAAACATACTTTTATTTTACCATTTGCCACTTCAAAAGGAATAACTTTATTTTTCTTAGCAACATCTATTGAAAAATAATCTGTTAATTTAACTTTTATTTTATCTCCTGTCAATAAAATTCCTTTTTCTCCAATGATATCTCCTATTGCCTCTATCAAAATATTTGGATCACAAGCATCTAAAAGATATAGGATATCTCCTAATTTTCTACTTGGATGATCTTTTTGATATTGAAGTGCTCTTTCAATATCTTGTTCTTTTACAATTCCTCTTCTTACTAATTCAACACCCATTGGTTGCCTTCTTTTTGCATCCATAATTTTTCCCTTCTTTCGTATCTTTTCTATTTTATTATACTATATTTTTTACACTTTTTGTTGATTTTTTTGTAATTACATAAATTTACTAATTTTTAAGTGTATATTCTGTTGTTTTTATGTCCGAATTACCTATTTTAATTTTTAATATAATTTTTCCTTTTCCATTTTGTCCGTTGTATTCAAATGTACAAATTCTAACATCTCTACATATTTTTACTTTATTATAGTAAATTCCTTTATTTGCTTGTACATAAGTATATTGTACTCCATTATTAAATACTATATAGTTTTCTCCACATTCTAATACTTTTGTATCATTATCTTCTATAAATTCTGTAAAAAAAGATGTGAATTTAGTATACTCTGTAAGAGGTTCTATTTGCTTATTTGTTGTATCTACATTTTTATAGAAATATGAGCTTACAACTGCTATTATTGAAAGTACAAATGTTAGACCTATAATGTAAATTGTTAAAGATATTAACGTTATACCTTTTTGTTTTTTCATCATTTATGTCTCCTTTGTTATTATTGTAGAAAGTTTTATGCTTTCTGTATTTTTCTTAAATTTGTATTGTATTGTTACTGTTACCTTTTTTACGTAATTTGGCTCTACTATTGAATCTTTTAGGCTTGAATAATCTTCTACTGTAACTGATTTAAAAAATCCTTCTGCATCTGATATTTCTTGTGGTTCATCTATACTTTGCACTTCATCTATTGTCTTTGTTTTTACATCTTCTATTTCTCTTACTGCTATTTCTGCTGCTTGCGTTCTTATTTCTGTTTCTCTAAAATAACTATTTATATTATAAGATAAAATTGCAATCAATGATATGAAGATGAATAATACAACTATTGATATTGCAATATCTGTAATTGCAAAACCTTTCTCACTTTTTAATTTCATAGTTTGTCTCCTTTATATTATATAGTTATTAAGGAATAATACTATTATTAGTAAAAAAATGTTAGACATTCCTAAATAAAAACCTATACAAAATTTTCTTGATATTTCTTTCTCTACTTTTATGTTTTTTCTTCTTCCTAATTTTATTTTTTTAATTAAAATATAGAATAATGTTGATAATAATGTAACTATAATGGCATTTACTGTAATATATTCTCCTGTAAATATTGCCATTGTTACAAGCATTAGTAAAATTCCTAGTGTATAACTATTTTTAGCATACCATCTTAATGTTATTGTGTCTAAAATTAAAATTACTATGTATAAAATTAAATATATGCCATATCTATATATATTAGCTTGTCCTACTATGTATAGATATATCATATACATAATAGATATTACAATACCATAAACTGATACATATTTATCAATTTTTTTATTTTCTTTATCTATTCCACATATTAATATTATATATGTTATATATAATGTGAAAAATCCATATTGTATTATTGTTTGTAGTGTTAAGGTTTCATATGATAATTTCATTACATATGCAATTATTACAAATATTAGTCCTGATAATACTTCTAAAATGAGATATCTTGGTCTTATTTTTTCTTTACAATATCTACATTTTCCTTTTAGTCCTATATAACTTAATATTGGTATCAAGTCTAAAAATCCTAATTTATTGTTACAATTAGGACAATATGAATGTGTATGTGTAATATCTTGTCTTTTTGGAATTCTATGTACTGCTAGTGTATAAAAACTTCCAAATAGACTTCCTATTATAAATAATA
>CANPZA010000073.1 GCA_947588915.1 uncultured Clostridia bacterium | reverse complement strand
GCTATTCTAATAGAACAATCAACTGGTCAAATTTTGTATGAACATAATAGTCATGAACAATTACGCCCTGCCTCTGTTACAAAAGTTATGAGTATTTTATTAATAATGGAGGCATTAGATAGTCGGAAAAATTTCTATTACAGATTCAGTACCATGCTCTGAAAATGCCGCTTCTATGGGAGGTTCACAAATCTGGTTAGATCCAAGAGAAACACTATCAGTAGATGAAATGTTAAAAGCTATTTGTGTAGCTTCTGCCAATGACTGTGTTGTTGCAATGGCAGAATATATTGCAGGTTCTGAAGAAGCTTTTGTACAAATGATGAACGATAAAGCCAAAGTACTTGGTATGAATGACACTGTCTTTAAAAATTGTCATGGATTAGATGAAGATGGTCATGTAACTTCTAGTTATGATATTTCTCTTATGTCTAAAGAACTTTTAAATAAATATCCTGAAATTACAAAATATACAACTATTTGGACAGATTCATTACGAGATCGGAAAATCAGAACTCGCAAATACCAATAAATTAATCAGAAGCTACAAAGGTGCAACAGGTTTAAAAACTGGATCAACAGGATTAGCACTTTATAACTTATCTGCAAGTGCAACAAGAGATAATCTTTCATTAATTGCTGTAATAATGAAAGCTCCATCTACAAAAATTAGATTTGCAGAAGCTCAAAAATTACTAGATTATGGATTTAATAATTTTACTTTTGAGCAGTTTGGTAAAAAAGATGATGTTGTAAAAACTTTAAATGTTAATAAAGGAGTATCATCTACAGTTGATGCAATTCTATCTGATAATGCAGGAACTTTAATACAAAAAGGTACTAACAATAATATTGAACAAAATTTAGTTTTAGATGATACTATATCAGCACCTATATCTTCTGGGCAAAAACTAGGTGAAATATCTTTCTCATTAGATGGCAAAATACTATCTACAATTGATATCGTAGCAAAAAATGATGTTGAAAAGCTTAATTTGTTTACTATGTCAAAAAAAGTTATTTATTCTTGGATTGATTTATTAAGAAGTTAAAAATAATAGTAGCAATCTATATGACTGCTACTATTTTTATATTATTAATTTCTTTTTTAAAAAATCTATGTCAATAATATTTTGTAAATATTAGTTTATATATCTTTACCTATACTTTTTATAATATTTTGCGTTGTTTTTGTTTTATCAAATTTATTTATAATAAATACAACTATTAATGCTAATATGATTATTGCTAAATACAAAATAATACCCATTGCCCAATCACCGTTTCAATATATTATGTCCTGCAAGTGTAGAAGTAATAATTGATGGTAGTCTAGCAATTGTAGTAATTATAATAAATCTATGTAATTTTATTGGTAATAATCCTGCTATATACACTAAAAAATCTTTTGGTGTTCCTGGTATCAAAAATAGTATGAACATTATCCATTCAATTCTTTTAGGATTTTTAAATAATTTACTATTCTCTATCTTTAAAATACGTTTTTCATCACAAAAGTTATATACAAATTTTTTTCCAAACTTTCTCACAAGTAAAAATATTATAAGTGAAATAATACTGCAAGATATCGTAATAAATAATGTCCCAAAAAATCCCCCATAACATATCCCTGCTAATATTTCTATTGGTTCTCCAGGTATTATTATAAGAAATATTTGTGCAATTTGAAGTCCTAAAAGTGATAACATTCCAATTATTCCTGTATTTTCGATTTTCTCTTTAAATGCAACTTGTCCTTCTATTGTAGATAAATTTTTCATTAAGGGTAAAAAATACGCTATTGCTCCTATAATTATTATCAAAACAATAATTGCTAACAATATTTTAAATATTTTTACTTTATTTTTATTAACCATCTTAAACCTTCTTTTCATTTATATCTTTCATTTTTGATAATATAACATTTTATCTTACTAAAAATTTTATAATTATTATTTTTACTTAATATTTATTTTATCATGTAGAACATATTTTCTCAACTGTTTTTTTATTTTTAATAAAGAAAAAATTAGTTATTTATTAGATAACTAATTTTATTCTCTTTACTCATCTTCCATAGTTTCATCATATTCATATTCATAAGATTCTTCCTTATTGTCTGAATTTTTTGTTTTATTTACTTTTTCTACTTCTTCTTCAATCTTCTTTTCTATTTCTTTTTTATCATCTTCTTGTTTTTTCATATTGTTATTATGTTTGTTTTGCATATCTTTTAATATTTTTTCTGTTTGTTCTTTTTTATTTTGCATACATCTATTCATCATATTATTTGTCTTTTCCAACAAATCAGGGATATAGTCCAATAATTTATCTAATGATGAAGTGTGATTAACAGGCATTAATTTTACATTATTTTCTTGAATAACAAGAAATGCTATTGGATTAATTGTAACACCTGCTCCACTTCCTCCACCAAATGGTAATCTATATTGGATTGCTTCTTCTTTATCCCTTTTTTTGTATTCATCAATAGTCTCACCTTTAAACTCACTACCACCTGCTGCAAAGCCAAATGATACTTTCGAAATAGGAATAATGACAATGTTATTTGTAGTTTCAATTGGTTCACCTATTATAGTATTTACATCAATCATATCTTGAATACTATTCATAGCTGTAACCATAAGCCCTTCTATTGGATGTTCGCTCATTTTCTCTCACTCCTTTTTTACGTTCTTTACTTAAAATATACATAGTATTTATAATATTACCAATTTTTATTTCAAATATACCAGATAAATGTATATTTATTAAATTTTGATTTATAAATATGGGATTAATAATAAATACTTGATTTTTAAATTTTTTTACTTTTCTACTCAATATAATGGAAATTACTGTACTTAATGCAGGAACTATTATCGATGTCAAACATGCATTTTCTGTTCCTAAATCTATATACAAATCAATATTTTTAATACATAAATTTAATTCTTTTATTGCTTCTAACGCTTTTTTATCAAAGTCCTTTTTATTTCTCATTGCTTTTAAATCTAATTGTTCAACTTTTTCCTTTATCCTTAATCTTTCTAATTTTGTTTTTGTTATGTTTATTTTCAAAATAGGAATAATATTTAAAACACATAGTTTTATTATTATTTCATAATCTCTATTTATATGTCTTTTGCTTGTAGATTGAAATTTTAAATTATTGATTTGTATTCTTATCTTTGAAAAATAAACTAGTATTATAAATAAAATTACAGCTAAAAATATAAAAATAAAAACCAATTATATCGCCTTCTTACTTTTTAAGGTTTATAACTAGTTTTTCCATTTTTTTCTTTTTTTATTCATCTTTATCAATTTTACTTTGAGGTCTGATCTGAAATCTTTCTTTGTCCTAATTTTGAAATTTCTATAATTTTATTTTTTAACATAACAAAAAATCTTTTTATTGGATTTTGAGATTGTGGCTTGTATATTTGTAATTCCATACTATTTTGCATAGATGTATCCAAAAATGTTATTGTTTCATTTTGAAGTTGCATTAATAAATTTACTATTTCAATTACATTCAATTTTTTATTTTTGCTTGCATCATATATTTCATCTAATTTTTTTCTTATTTTTTCATATGTTTCAATATCTATTTTTTCTATTGATGTTATTTCTTCTTCTAATAATTTTATAGTATTTAATATTGTTCTTGATATATCTATTTCTTTATTTTCATCCATTTTTTATTCTCCTATCTTTAGTTATTCTTTTTTACTTTTTCTACTGTAATATCTCCAAATAGTTTTTCTTGAATTGTTTCTACTTTACTTCTTCTTGATAATTCTAATAATCCAGAAAATGCTGTTACAACTTCTTGTTTATTATGTTTCTTTATTGAAAATAATTTATTAAACACAAACTTTTTTTGTTTAACTAAAACTTTAAACATTTCTTTAACTTTACTTGCTACTGTATAATTATCTGTAATTGCAATTTGCTCTATATTTTTAGCATTTCTATTTAGCTTTACACTTGTTCTTTCAACCAAATCTTTGTAAATATTAGGTATCGTGTCTTTTTCATACTCTTTATTTAAAACTCTTTTGGGTAATGTAATATCTTCCTGTAATTTAAAAAATCTTTTAGAGAATTCACTATAATTTTCTTTTAATTTTTTACTAATTTCTTTAAATTTTTTATATTCAATAATTCTTCTAATTAATTCTTCTTCTGTTAATTCTTCCTCTTCCTCTTCTTGGTTAGGTAATAATTTTTTTGATTTAATATACAATAAAGTTGATGCCATCACTAAAAATTCACTTGCTATTTCTAAATTTAACTTTTCTTGTTCTTTTATATAGTTAATATATTGATCTGTTATTTCACTTAAATTTATATCATATATGTCCATTTTATTTATATCAATTAAATGACAAAGCAAATCAAGTGGACCTTCAAAATTGTCTATTTTTATTGCATATTTTTTAGTTTCTAATGTTAATATTGGCATTTTGATTATTTCTCCTTTTTTAGGGTAAAGATGGTAAAGATGGGACAGGCACCACTTTACCTTTTTTAGGTAAAGTGGTGCCTGTCCCATCTTTACCCTTCTGTTTGCTCTATTGCTTCTTTTATATTTTCCATCTTATATCCTTTTTTTAGTAAATACTGTACTATTTCTTGTTCTTCCATTGATGTAGATTTTTTATAAAAAATATTTTTTGCTGATTTTATTTCATACTGTTCTAATTCTTCTTTATTTTCATAAATATAGTTATCTATATCTTTTTTATCTAAACCTTTTGATAATAATTTATATTCTAATTCTTTTATAGATGAATTTTTTAGAGCTATATAATTATTAATCGTTTTACTTATAAATTCATTATCATCAATATATTTAGCTTCTTTTAAATATTCAATTATATCTTCTAACATATCTTCATTTATTGTACTTGAAAACTTCCTTCTTACTTCTTGCTCAGTTCTCTTTTTATATAATATATATTTTAGTACTTTTGTTTTCTCTCTATCGAATTCTTCTACCGTATACATTATTTTTCCTCTTTCTTTTTTTATATTCTACTATAAGTATAAAAAAATATCAAGATTTTTATTTTAAAAAAACTCCCTTTTTAAGATTATACTAATAATTTTTTTGCTAAAAAAGGCAGGATTAATTTCCTGCTTTTTTATTATTTTACACGTGTTTTTTATACGTGTCAAGTATTTTAAAAAAATAAAAGAGGGACATATTTTTTTAAATGTGCCCCTCAATTATTTAATTAAACTATTTATTCTTCTATATCATCATCTTCATCTGATAATTCTTCTCCAAGACTCTGTTCAAATGCTTTAGCAAAATTATCTCTTACTTTTTTCTCTACTTCTTCTAGAATATCTGGATTGTCTTGTAAATATTTTTTAACATTTTCTCTACCTTGTCCTATTCTTTCTCCATTATAACTAAACCAAGAACCTGATTTTTCTATAATATCTAAATTAACTGCCATATCTAAAATATTACCAGATTTTGAAATACCTTCACCATATACCACATCAAATTCAGCTTCTCTAAAAGGTGGTGCTACTTTATTTTTTACAACTTTAACACGCACTCTACTTCCCTTAAATTCTCCATCTTGTTTAATATTTTCTACTTTTCTAATATCCATTCTAACAGAAGCATAAAATTTTAATGCTCTACCACCTGTTGTTGTTTCTGGATTACCAAACATAACTCCAATTTTTTCTCTTAATTGATTTATAAAAATTAAAACTGTTTTTGTTTTATTTAACGCTCCTGCTAATTTTCTTAATGCTTGTGACATAAGCCTTGCTTGAAGTCCCATATGAGAATCTCCCATATCACCATCTATCTCTGCTTTTGGAACTAATGCTGCTACAGAGTCTACTACAATAACATCTAAAGCTCCACTTCTAACTAAGCTTTCTGTAATCTCTAATGCTTGTTCTCCTGTATCTGGTTGAGATACTATTAAATTATCTATATCGACACCTAATTTTTTAGAATAGACAGGATCTAATGCATGTTCTGCATCTATAAAAGCTGCTTCTCCTCCCATTTTTTGTGCCTCTGCAATAACATGAAGTGCAAGTGTTGTTTTTCCTGATGATTCTGGTCCATATATTTCTATAATTCTTCCTCTTGGTACTCCTCCAATTCCCAATGCAATATCAAGACTTAAAGCTCCTGTTGGTATAGCTTCTACCTCCATCGCTTTAAATTCTCCTAATTTCATAACTGAACCTTTTCCAAATTGTTTTTCTATTTGACTCATTGCCATTTCTAATGCTTTCTTTTTTTCTGTATTTACTTCCATAATTTCCTCCTTAAAATATTTGAACTTTTGTTTGATAAATTTATTATATATCAAAAATTTGTTTTGTCAATACTTTTTTTAAAATTTTTTATTCTTTATTTTTATTAATTGTAATATTTATAACTAATCTTATTTATACCATCCTTCTATTCCATAAAACTGATAAAACCAATTTGGATTGATATCTCCTACTAATTCTGAATTATAAGCTACTACATATTTATTATTATATAAACTTATATATGGAACATCAGATTTATATATTTCTATTAATCTTGTATATTTTTCTTTTAATATATTCTCATCTGTAGTATTTTTTACTTCATTCATAATATTTGTTACTTCATCACTTGCATAATTTGCTATATTACCTTGTCCAAAATAAGTTGTAAGATTTGGTGATGGTGCAAGTGTCATAGCACATAATGCTATATCATAATTTCTAGTATTTATCATATTATTATATTGATCATCATTTGCTTGTACTATATTTATTCCAATCCCTTGAGCTTCCAATTGTTGTTTAATATTATTAGCAACTGCCACTTTAGAACCATCAGATGCTCTTACCAATAAATTTAATATTATAGTCTTAGTTTTCCTATTTTCATTTTTCTGCCATCCTCCATAACGATATACCCATCCATTATCTGTTAATAATTGTTTTGCTTGTTCTACATTATATCCATCACTTCCCGATTGATTTTGTGATAACCAATTACCATAGTCTAAAGGAAAACTACTAGTATAACATTTGTTATTTAATACACTTGAGACAATATTATCTTTATCTATTGAAAATGATATTGCTTTTCTTACTTCTGTTCTTGATAATAAATCATTTTGCATATTGAATGCTAAAAAAGTATGGTCTCGTCCTTTCAATTCTTTTGAACTATATCCAATAGTACCTATATATTCTTGTAAATTATCATTTGTTGTAGAAATCAAATCAATATTTCCCATTTTAAAACTATTATATAATTCTCCAAC
>CANPZA010000072.1 GCA_947588915.1 uncultured Clostridia bacterium | reverse complement strand
ACAAACGGAAATATATATACATTAAAGAAAGATGGAACAATAGAAAAAACAACAGATAGTAATGAATCAAAAGGAGAAACAGCAAGTACATTAAAGAATAGATTAAGGCAAACAGAAGAACAAGACTCAGTAATAGGAAAAGAAGTAACAGAATTAAATTTATCAGTTGACCCGTGGGGAGAATATGAGTGGTTAATATTTGATGTAGATGATACTAATATATATTTAATAGCAAAAGATTATATAGAATATTATGATATGCCAGAAGGAAGAGATGGAACAAAATTAAATCAATATGAAGTAAAACCGAATGTAGTTAATTTTAATGATATAATAAATTCAGAACAACAAAATAAATATGTAGGTTCAGAGGATATAACAAATCCAAAAATACAGAACTTAAATAAAAGTTTTTTCGAAGGTGGATATTCGAGTACAGATGAAAATATGAGGGCAGTAGCTTATATGTTGGATACTAAAATATGGACACAAAAATTTATAGGAAATGAAAACGGAAATAGTCAAGTAGAGTTTGTAATAGGATCACCTAGTGTAGAGCAACTATTAAATTCATATAATAAAAAATATGGTACTAATAAAAGTGCAAAAGTATTTGTTAAAGAATCAGATGAAACTTCTACAGGATATAAAATAAGCAATGGAGGAACTACAGATGATGATTATCAATATAAAATAAAAGATATGTTGAAAAATGAAGATGGAAGTTACGATTCAACATACTATACTGGTTCTTCTTCGAAATGTAAGGGTATGTGGTTAGCTAGTCCATCTGCAGAGAAGACTACGTATGTAATGGCTTCAACTGACACTGTAAGTAGACTTTATTATAATGGTAACCTTTTTGGTTTACGTCCAATTATTTGTCTAAATTCCAATGTGCATTTAGAAGAACAAGAAGGTGGAAGTTTTGTTATAAAGTAGAAATATAAAAATAGAGAACGGTTCTTTTATTGAACCGTTCAATTTTGCTTGAAAAATATACATTACATATGTTATAATAAAAAATAGAGTAAATTGAATAGTCGCTGGTAAAAATCCGAAAGGAATTACGAGAGGAAAGTCCGGGCTTCATAGAGCAAAGATGCTAGATAACATCTAGTGAGGGTGACCTTAAGGAAAGTGCAACAGAAAATAACCGCCTAAAGTTTTTTAGGTAAGGGTGAAAAGGTGAGGTAAGAGCTCACCGCTTGATGTGGTGACACATTAAGGCTATGTAAACCCCATCTGAAGCAACACCTAAATAGAAGATTAAGCCTGCTCGGCGACTTCTAACATGCGTGGCTTGAGGTATATAGTAATATATATCCTAGATAAATGACTATTTTAAAAGACAGAACCCGGCTTACAGATTTACTCTTTTTATTTTGCATTTTCTTTGACAATTACACATTTTGAGTGTATAATGTGTATGAAAAAAGCATACAAGGAGATAAAAATGGAAAGAATTGATTTTTTAGCAACAGATGGCATTATACTAAATGGCTTACTTTATAAAAGTAAGGAAAATACTAAAACAGTTATTTTATCAGTACATGGGATGAGTAGTAATTGTTTCAAAAATAGAGATAAAATAATATCTAAAAAAGCAAATGAAAATAACATAGATTATTTTTGCTTTAATAATAGAGGTAGTGATTTAGTAAGATATATCAAAAGAGATATAAATGGAAAAGAAGAAAAAATACTTGGTGGAACATCTTATGAAGATGTTTTAAATGGATATGAAGATATTGTAGGAGCTATTTTAAAATTAAAAGAATTAGGTTATACAAATATATATCTACAAGGACATAGTTTAGGTTCTACAAAAATTGTATATACGTATAATGAGTTAAAAGATGAAGAAAGTCAAGATTTATTAGAAAATATAAAAGGAGTTATTTTACTTTCTTTAGTAGATATAAATGAAACCCTAAAATCTTATTTAGGAGATAAATCTGATGAATATTTAAACTTTGCACAAGAAAAAGAAAAAGAAGGAAAGTTATTAGATATGATGCCAAAAGAATCTTTTATACACCCTGTTTGCGTAAAAACTTTCTTAAGATATATAAGAGATAATAAAGATATAGATTTTGCAAAATATAATGAAGATACATAATTTAGTAAATTAAATAATATAGATTGTCCATTATTCATGAGATGGGGAAATAATAATGAAATGATTTTGCAAGATGCAGAAGAATTAGTCAATAAAATGAATAATGCAATTTATAATAAAAATAAAGATATAGATTTTATAGATGGAGCAGATCATGGATACACAGATAAAGAAGATATTTTAGCAAACCAAATTATAGCATTTATAAATAAAAATATTTAGGATAAAAATACGAAGGAGAAAAATAGGCATGGATAAACAAATGACTAAAATAAGAAAACAGAATATGAAAATATATACTCTATATAGATCAATATCATTTGACTTAATATTTTACTATGCAATAGAACTATTATTTTTAACACAAGTAAAACATATAAGCGCATCTGATGTGGTTCTAAGCCAAGCAATTTATGCAATATTTATATTATTAATTATATTTTGTAATGGACTAAAAATGTTAATTTTTGCTCAATTCATAAGTGCTTTATGCTTCTCATTTAAAGAAATATCAGACACAGCATTAATACATTATTCAATACCAGAAACTAAAAAAGAAGGAGAAATATATTCGAGATTAGAAGGTAGAGCATCTAAAAATTATTATATTATAAATGCAATTACAGCAATTAGTTCTGGATTTCTATATGTTATAAATCCATATATTCCAATGGTAGGTAGCCTTATTTTTGTATTACTTTCACTTATAATAGCATTAGGATTTAAAGATATAGAGCAAAAAAGCGAAAGTCAATCCATGAAAAAATATTTTGAAGATTTAGTAGATGGTGTAAAATTTATAACAAATTCACAAAGATTAAGAAGTTTGTTTTTGTATTCAGGAATAGCATGGGGAGTATTTGCTTTAATTTCAACATATAGAGCAAGTTTATTAATAGATATAGGAGCATCAGAACAATTTATTACTATAGTTGCAGGAATAGTAGGTATTGCAGCATCTATTGGTTCTGAAAAGCAATTACAATTCCATAAACATTTTAGAAATAAAACATTGACAGTAATTTTATATATGCTTACATTTTCTATATGGATAGCAGGTATTGTAGGAATGTTTGCAGTATCTAATGTTATTACTCTAACAATAATAATAATATGCTTTATAGTAATTGATTTTGCAAAAGGTATGAATGGTGTTTTAAGTACAAGATATTTAGGAAATTTTGCAGATGAAAAAATATTAACACAAATATATGCAATAAATCAAATGGTTAGAAATATATTTAAAGCAATAATAGGTTTTATAGGAGCTTATTTGTTGAATATAGCAAATACATCAAACAGCTTAATTATACTTGGAATTATATTATTGGTTACAGTTCTAGGATTAACTAGCTATATGAAAACAAGAGTAGGGTTAAAACCAGAAGAATATGATAAAAAAGAAATATATAATTTATAATAAATTAGTGAAGTGATTTTGGAGGTTGTATCAAGGATGTATGAAAGAAGTATAGTTGTTTTAGAAAAATATATGGATAAAATACTAGAATTTGATAAGAAATATAATCTAAAGAAAAACAATGAAGACTATATTAATTTAGTAAGTGAAATTGATAATTTTCAAATACTTGAAGAAAAAGATATAAAAATCATACAAGAATTTGATGATACAGTAAGAAGAATAGAACATATTCAAAAAGAACAACAAAAAATTTTCAAAAATAATAAAACACTTGAAGAAACAAGGGCTCAATTATTTAGTGAATTAGGTGAAGATGCAAAATCATTAGAAAATAAAATAAAAAAAGTTGAAGAAAATTTAGATAAAAATAATGAAAGACTAAAGAAGTTAAGAGAACAATTTATTAGTAATTTAAATAATTTTTCTAAAAAACAAAAAGATAGAAATAAATGTGATAAAGAAAGAAGAGTTAGTGAGGAGAAATATATTGATTACATTAAAGATGCACATGAAGAATTTGGAAATATTGATGTAAAAGATATTGCTACTCTTAAAGATTTTATAAATTCTGGAAAAGAACAAATTAAAGAAGAAATATTAAAAATTATGATAAAAAATGGTACAAATGAGAGAATACCATTTAATCAAGATGTATTAAAAAAGGCAATTAGTAATAGGGTTGATATTGCAGAAAAAGAAGTAGAATGTTATATATTAGTTTATGATAAAATGAAAAAACTTTTAGAAATAACAGATAATGAAAATATTAAATTAGATAAATATAAACAAACAGTAAGAGATGTAAGCATAAAATTAGCATTTTTAAATGCACAAAAAGGATATATAGTAGAATTCTTAGATTATGAAAGAATGACTACAATTAGTGGTGCAAAAGCACATAAGAAAATGATGATAGATGCTTGTAATAATTTTGAATTAGATATGATGCAAATAAGAAAATTATATGAATTAATATTAAAAGAAATTGCAAATAAAGCAACAAAAAGTGATTATGATGAATTGTATAATAAAAATTATCTAAAAAATATTGAAGACAAGCAAAAAAATTTCGAAAAAGAAGCAAATAATGTGGATGTAGCAATGGGAACATTAATTAATTCAAATTATTGGAGAATAGATGGAATAAAAAATATTTATACAGTATTCCAAAAAGAGATATTAGAAAAATTTAATAGAGATTTATCAGGATATGAAACTAAAGAATTAGAAAATAAGAATAATGAATATAATAGTAAACTTAAGAATGAGTATTATGACGGGGAAGAAGATTACGAAAATATTGATATAGACAATAAATATGATGATGATGAAAATTATTATAATTATCATAAATATTATTATGATGAAGAAGATGATAGCGATGAAGATGATCAATATAGTAATGGTATTTATGATGACTACTATGATGATGAAAAAGTTAATATTGATGACATAGATGAATTAATAAAAGATAGTAGAAAAAAAGGATTACAAGAAGAAAGAAGAGCAAATAGAAAGGAAAACAAAGGACTATTTAATAAATTTTTTAGTAAATAATTATAAAAAGGAGTAAGTATATGGAAAAAAAGAAGGTATATAAATCTAAACCTGGTGAAGTTATAAAACTAGTAAAAAATCAAATACAAAATTCTGTTAGTGGTAGAAGTAAAAAGATCAAACATCAAAGAATTGAAAGAATAAGAACAGGAACTTTTAAAGAAGCTGATTTAAGGTATTTGATTTATGGTACGGAATTTTTACGTTTTTTATCTAATAAAGGGATAGAAGCATTTATTGATAACATAAATGAAAGAGACAATTTAGATTCTGGAAAAATAAAAATGGCAATGGGATTAAATATAGCAAAAGAACCAATTGACCATTTTTTAAGATTATTCCAAGATAAAAAATATAATATATATAGTAATCAAAGAGAAATAAGTAATTTAGAAGCTATGTATGAAATAATACAAAATTCTAGAGATGGTATAATAACAAAGAAAATTAAAAGAACAGAAACATCAGAAGATGGAAAAAAACAAGAAGTTGAAATAGAAATTCCTATGTCAGAAGAGGAAATTGCACATATAGTCAGAGGATATACTAGGACTTTATATGAGGTGCAAGATAACCAGTTTACAACTTGTATGGGAGTAGGTATGTCTGCTTTGGGATTATTGGGAAGAATTTATAGTGCAAGTAAAGATCCCAAAAAAGGAAGTGCTATACAGATAAGCATAGGAAGTTTAATAGAAGTTGGAAGTATAATAGCAAAAAAACATATAGCACAAAAAACTAGAGAAGAAATAAGAAATGAAATGCAAAATATTAGAAATATAGAAAAAGACTTAATACGAAATGAGGCAGTAAGTATAGCTGATGAAGAAAAATCAATTGAGGAACTTAAATCAAGTTTAAGAGCAACAATAGAAAAAAATAGTAAAATTTTATCAAAAATGGGAATGGTTAATACTATTAAAGTACTAATAAATTCTATACTTACAGGTAATATGGTTTTACAAGAAATAAAAGAAAAAGATTCGCTTAATGCTAACAATATAGCTAGAGTTATTTATAAATTAAGTAAAAACATAGATATTATAAAACGTGTAGATGAGTGTGCCAATATTATATATGATTTAACAGATAGAAAAGAACAATTAGAATATTATGAAAAAGAATTAGAAAATATAGTAAGTCAAATAGAAGAAAAAGTAGATCCATTAAAAGAAGTTCAAGGACCATTTGAGAAAATTGAAATTAAAGATTTTCATGGAAAATTTTATCCTATTCAAAATCCAAATACAGGCAAAATAGAATTTAGACATATGATAGAAATTCCAGAATTTTCTGCAAAAAGAGGAGATATTGTATTATTATCAGGAAAATCAGGAAGAGGGAAAAGTACTTTTATAAGGTGGTTAAAAAGAGGAGATATAAATAATAGGAATGCTATAAAAATTGATGGTAAAGAAACTGTAGATAAATTAGGAAGACAGTTTATTGCACTAAAAGCAGATAAGGAATTGGGTATACATACAAATGTATTAAAACAATTGATAGATAAAGAAGCCTTGTCAGAATTAACTATAGAAGAAAAAGAAAGATTAGGTAAGATTTTATCAGATGTAGGATTTCAAGAAGAGGATATTTTTAATGAATTAGTAACTAAAAATTATAATCAATTTTCTACAGGACAGAAAAAAAGATTATCACTTGCACAAACTTTATATAAGGCAAATGGTGAAGCATCAATTTTATTAGTAGATGAGCCAGTAGGAAATGTTGAGGATGAATTAATTGATGAACAATTAAAAATTATTAAGCAATATGCTAAAAAAAGTGGGATGATTACTATATTATGCACACATAGAGTGGATTTAGCTCAAAAGTATGTGGATAAACAGTATCATATTAGTAAAGATGGTGTAATAAAAGAAGTAAAAAAAGAAGAAAAACAAAGGGGAGAATAAAATATTTGCTTAACTAATTAAAATATAATTTTTAAAGGGAGGTCATAATGTTAAAATTACAAAACATAAAAAAAGATTATGTATCAGGGGATACAACAGTAAATGCTTTAAAAGGTATTAGTATAGAGTTTAGGAAAAATGAGTTTGTATCAATACTAGGACAAAGTGGTTGTGGAAAAACTACTCTTTTAAATATTATAGGTGGATTAGATAGATATACTTCTCGGAGATTTAATTATTAATGGTAAATCTACAAAAGATTTTAAAAGTAAGGATTGGGATGCATATAGAAATTACTCTATTGGATTTGTATTTCAAAATTATAATTTAATACCACATCAAACAGTTTTATCAAATGTAGAACTTTCATTAACAATTT
>CANPZA010000071.1 GCA_947588915.1 uncultured Clostridia bacterium | reverse complement strand
CAATTGGAATATTTAAATGTGTTATCAAATCTTTTAAAAAGTTATTATTTGGTATTCTAACACCAACAAATTTAGAATTTGCAGTAACTATATCAGGGATAATTGATTTTTTTTCTAAAATAATTGTGAAAGGTCCAGGAAAAAACTTTTCCATTAGCTCATATTCAACAGGAGATATATTCTGAGTAATATCTTCAATCATTTTAATATTAGACACTAATAAATTAGTAGGATTTTTTAAATCTCTTTTCTTAATATTATAGAGTTTTTCAACAGCTTTTTTGTCTAGTCCATTTGCTCCAATACCATATACAGTATCAGTAGGAAAAATTACTATGCCACCATTTTTTATAACATTTGCAATTTCATTTAATATTGATTTGGTATAACCATTTTGGATATCTAAATATTTTTTCATTTTAAACCTTCTTTTTATTTAAATATATATATAATTATACTGTGTTCAGACATTTTTTTCAATAATGTATAAAGAAAAATTATTTGAATAGATTGATTTTATTTATAAAATTAAATATAATAAATATATAAAATAAAAAGAGGTATAATTAATGCAAAAACAAATAAAAGAAAATTTATTAAAATTATCTGATAAAAAATATAAAGAATTTCAAAGTAATTTGTGTCCTGAAACAAACAATATAATAGGGGTAAGAATACCAATATTAAGAGATTATGCAAAAAAATTAACAAAAGAATATGAAATAGAACAATTATTAAAAGTAATTGATGATGAGTATTGTGAAGAAACAATGCTAAAAGGAATACTAATTGGTTTAAGCAAAGAAGATTTTAATAAAATAAAAATTTATATGGAAAAATTTATACCTAAAATAAATAATTGGGCAATATGTGATGTGTTTTGTTCAAGTCTAAAAATAGCCAAAAAAAATAAAGAAGAAATGTGGGAATTTATTCAAAAATATTTAAAGTCTGACAAAGAATTTGAGATTAGATTCAGTATTGTTATGATTCTAAATTATTATATAGATGATAAAAGTTTACAAGCAAATTTTCATATTTTTGATAATATTAAAAGTAAAAAATATTATGTACAAATGGCAATAGCATGGGCTATATCTATATGTCTTATAAAATATTATGATGAAACCATACAATATTTAAAAAAGTCAAAATTAGATAAATTTACTTATAATAAAGCAATTCAAAAAGCTATTGAATCATATCGTATAAATAATGAACAAAAAGATTTTTTAAGAAAAATGAAAAAATAATATTAAAATTTTATAAAATTTATTCCATTAAAAAAATTTTTATGTTATAGTAAATTAAAATGAAATGAATATATAAAAAAGTTTTAATAAAAAAGAAATTAATAAAGGAAGGAAAAAATAATTATGGAAAATAATAATATAAATAATGAAAATATAAAAAAGACAAAAAGAAGAATGAAAAAAGAAGAAATAAAAAAGAAAAAGAGAATAATTAAAAGAACTTTTTTTACAATTTTAGCAATTATAATTTTAGTTTTTGCTACATTAATAATAAATGACTATATAATATTAGATAATAACAAAAAAACAAATTTAATTATAAATAACAATAATATAACAGCTAATTTAAAAAATGAGATTTTAATAGAAGAAAATATTATATATCTGTCTAAAGCAGATATAGCAAATTTTTTTGATCAATATATTTATAATGAAAATGAGTCAAATCAAATAATAACAACTTATGATAAAAAAATAGCAACTATAGGATTTGAAAAAAATGAAATAACAATAAATGGTTCAAAAAAGAATATATATGCACATGCGATTAAAAGAAATGATATAGAATATTTGCCAATATCTGAAATGAAAGATGTATATAATATTGAAATTGAAAACATTGAAGATACAAATGTTATTACAATGGATTCTTTGGAAAAAGAACAAAAAAGAGCTATTATTTCATCTAATTTACCTGTAAAATCTTCTACTAATATGATTGCAAGAACAGTAGATAGAATAAAAAAAGGAGATAGTATTATTGTAATATCTTCAAATAATGGATTTACTAAAGTAAGAACTCAAAACGGAAAAATAGGTTACGTAAAATCAGATAAATTAGAAAATGAATATACTGTTAGAGAGAAAATGATAGATGAAAAACAAGTTGAAGGTAAAATTAATTTAACATGGGATTATTTTACAATATCTAATAAAGCACCAAATAGAGAAGGTACAAATATTACTGGTATAAATGTTGTATCACCTGCATTTTTTTATCTAGACAATAAAGGAAAATTCAAAACAAATATTGGAAATGATGGACAAGCATATATTGAATGGGCTCATAATAATGGCTATAAAGTTTGGCCAATGCTTTCGAATGCAGAAACAACAAAAACAGGTGATTTGAGTATTACTTCAAGTATTATGAACAGTTATGAAAAAAGACAAAAATTAATAGATGAAATTGTTAATGCTTGTGTTGAATATAGGTTAGATGGAATAAATGTAGATTTTGAAAACATGAAAGAAGAAGATAAGGATATGTATTCTAGATTTATTATTGAACTAACACCTAGATTAAAAGAAATAGGATTAGTAACATCTGTAGATGTTACTGCACCAGATGGGGGAGAAACATGGTCTATGTGCTTTGACAGACATGTAATAGGAAATGTAGCAGATTATATTGTTTTTATGGCTTATGATGAATATGGAATATCAAGTGAAAAACCTGGAACAACAGCAGGATATGATTGGGTAAATTTAAGCTTGAATAAATTCTTACAAACTGAAGAAATTGATCCAAGTAAGATAATTTTAGCAGTACCATTTTATACAAGAGTTTGGACAACAGATAATAATAATAAGGTATCTAGTAAGACAGTAAGTATGAAAAATATTGATAGTGTTATACCAGATGGAATACAAAAAACTTGGAACGACCAATTAAAACAAAATTATGTTGAATATACAGAAGGTAATAATAAAAAACAAATATGGATTGAAGATATGGATTCATTAAAAGAAAAAATATCACTAATTAAGTTAAATAATTTAGCAGGAGTTGCTTCTTGGCAAAAAGGCATGGAAACTGATAATGTATGGGATATGATAAAAGAACAATTAGATAACTAGTAAAATTTAAAAAAATAAACAAGTTTTTCTAAAAAATCTTAAAAAAATCCTTGACATTGCGAAATTCGATATATATAATACTTAAAAAGCATGTTTTGGAGGTATTTAGAACATATATGCAAAATGAAAATCTATTTTATATGACAGACCAATATAATAGTTATACAGATGAACAAATAGTATCTCTAATTAAACAAGGAGATGAGAAAGCTCTTTCATATTTATTGGAAAAGTATAAAAACTTAGTAAATATGAAAGTAGGAAGATATTTTATAATAGGAGCAGAAAGAGAAGATATTATACAAGAAGGTATGATAGGCTTATTTAAAGCGATAAAAAATTACAATAGTGAAAGACAAAATAGTTTTAAATCATTTGCAAATATATGTATTGAGAGACAATTAATAACAGCTATTAAAAGTTCTAATCGACAAAAAAATATACCACTTAATTCATATTTGTCATTAAATACAGCAGCATATGACAACAATGAAGAAGATAGTGTAGAATTAATTGATACATTTGATAGCAAATTAATTGAAGACCCATTAGAAACTGTGATGAAAAAAGAGTATTATGAACAAATAGAAAATGCAGTAAATAAAAATTTAAGTAAATTTGAAAAACAAGTTTTAGATAGATATATAAAGGGAGATAGTTATTCGGTTATTGCTCAAAAACTAGATTCTCCAATTAAATCAATAGATAATGCTATCCAAAGAATAAGAAAGAAAGCAATTAAGAATATGTTTGATGAAAATTAAAAAAACACACTCAGTGCGTTTTTTTAATTTTAACATATCATACACATTTTGGTTTTCTATTTTCTATATTTATTATAGAAAGAAGTTCAAACAGAAACATTGTTGGAGCTTCCAACGGGAATTGAACCCGTGACCTCAGCCTTACCAAGGCTGCACTCTACCTACTGAGCTATGGAAGCATAAGACTTTATTATTATACATTAATAAATAAAAAAAGTAAATAATTTCTATTGACTTTTTAATTAAAAAGTATTAAAATTATAAAAATAAGTAAAAACGTGTAAGAGAAAAGTAAGCTAAAGGTTGCTTAAAAGAGAGAATTGGTTAGAAGCTGAAAGCCAATTTAAGAAAACGTAGTCTGAAAAACTAACTCTTCAAAGTTTCTAGTGAATAAGCTAGACGGAAGATATATCCGTTATCAATCTTAAAATTAAGTAAAAACGAGGATGGAACCGTGTAAACATATAACACTCCTGTAGAATATTATTCTATAGAAGTGTATTTTTTTGCAACAAAATTTTCAAATAAAGCTTTTAAAAATTAATAAAAAATTAGATTTAGAAGATAATAAATAATTAATATATTAAAGGGGGAATTTTTATGATAAAAGTAACATTAAAGGATGGAGCGCAATTAGATGTAACTGAAAATATTACAATTCTAGAAGTAGCTAAGAAAATTAGTGAAGGACTAGCAAGAGTCGCAACATGTGGTGAGGTAGATGGAAAGATAAAAGACTTAAGATATGAATTACAAAGAGATTGCAATTTAGTAATTCATACTTTTCAAGATGAAGATATAGAAGGTAAAAAGGCATATTGGCATACAACATCACATATAATGGCCCAAGCTGTAAAAAGACTATTTCCAGATGTTAAACTTGCAATAGGACCTGCAATTGATGAAGGTTTCTATTATGATTTTGATATAGAAACGCCTTTTACAGATGATGACAAATTAAAGATAGAAGAAGAAATGAAAAAAATAATAAAAGAAGACCTAAAAATAGAAAGATTTTCACTTCCTAAAGAAGAAGCTTTAGCTTTAATGAAAAATGAACCATATAAACAAGAATTAATTAACGATTTACCAGATGGAGAAGAAATTAGTTTCTATAAACAAGGAGATTTTACAGACTTATGTGCAGGTCCACATGTTGAAAGTACTGGAAAAATAAAAACAGTAAAAATATTATCTTCATCAGGAGCTTATTGGAAAGGTAATGAAAAAAATAAAATGTTACAAAGAATATATGCAATTTCATTTCCAAAAGCAAGTATGTTAGAAGAACATCTTAAGTTAATAGAAGAAGCAAAACAAAGAGACCACAGAAAAATAGGAAAAGAGCAAGAAATCTTTATGACACATCCACTAGTTGGAGCAGGACTTCCTATGTATTTACCTAATGGAGCAACAATCAGAAGACTTCTAGAACGTTATATACAAGACAAAGAATTAGAATTAGGTTATGAACATGTTTACACTCCATCACTTGCAAATGTTGAACTATATAAAACATCAGGACATTGGGATCATTACAAAGAAGATATGTTTCCAGTAATGAAAATGGAAAATGAAGAAATGGTTTTAAGACCAATGAATTGCCCACATCATATGTTAATATATAAAAATAAAATGCGTTCTTATCGTGACTTACCAATAAAAATAGGAGAGCTTGCCCATGATTTCAGATATGAAGCAAGTGGTAGTGTATGTGGATTAGAAAGAGTTCGTCAGATGTGTCAAAATGATGCACATTTATTTGTTAGACCAGATCAAATTAAAGAAGAAGTGGGAAAGGTTTTAAAATTAATAACTGAGGTATATCAAAAAGATTTTGGATTTCCAGCTTCTGCATTTTCATATAGATTGTCATTAAGAGATAAGAATAACAAAGAAAAATATATAGATAATGACCAAATGTGGGAGACTGCTGAAAGCCAGTTAAGAGCTATATTAAAAGAGTTAAAAATTGATTTTTATGAAGCAGAAGGAGAAGCAGCTTTTTATGGACCCAAAATAGACATCCAAATAAAAACAGCTTTAAATCATGATGTTACAATACCAACATGTCAGTTAGATTTTGCACTGCCAGAAAGATTTGATTTATCATATATTGGAGAAGATGGGAAAGAACATAGACCAGTTGTTATCCATAGAGCAATTTTAGGTTCATCAGATAGATTTATTTCTTTCTTAATTGAAGAAACAAAAGGAGCATTTCCAACATGGCTTTCACCTGTGCAAGTAAAAATCTTACCAATTACGGATAATCAACATGAATACAGTTATAAATTAAAAGAACAATTTCTAAAAAATGGAATACGTGTTGTTGTAGATGACAGAAATGAAAAAACAGGATATAAAATTCGTGAAGCACAAATAGAAAAAGTTCCTTATATGTTAATTATTGGTCAGAAAGAAGTTGATGGAAATTTAGTTTCAGTTCGTTCAAGACAAGAAGGCGATATTGGACAAATGAGTATTAAAGATTTTGAAAATAAAATTTTGGAAGAAATTAAAAATAAAAAATAATAATAACAATAGGGGGAAAACATAAATGAAAATAGGAATTGTAGGATTACCAAATGTAGGGAAGAGTATGCTATTTAATAGTATAACAAAAGCAGGAGCAGAATGTGCAAATTACCCATTTTGTACAATAGAACCAAATGTAGGAGTAGTTGGTGTACCTGACAAGAGGTTAGATGAATTATCTAAAATGTATAAACCTCAAAAAACTACACATGCAGTAATAGAATTTGTTGATATAGCTGGACTAGTAAAAGGTGCAAGCAAGGGAGAAGGACTTGGAAATAAGTTCTTATCACATATTCGTGAAACAGATAGTATTTGTGAAGTAGTAAGATGTTTTGAAAATTCTAATGTAGTACATGTAGATGGAAGTATTAACCCAATCAGAGATATTGAAACAATAAATTTAGAATTAATTTTTGCAGACATAGAAACAGTAAACAAAAGATTAGATAAAGCAAAAAAGAATTTAAAAGCAGATAAAAAATATCAAGAAGAAATAGATTTGCTAGAAAGAATAAAAGAAAATTTAGAAAATGGAAAATCTGCAAGAAGTATGGAATTTAATGAAGAAGAACAAAAACTAGTTAAAGAAATGTTTTTACTTACTACAAAACCAATTTTATATATTGCAAATGTATCAGAGGAACAACTAGAAAAAATTGATGAAGATGAAATGGTTAACAAAGTAAAAGAATATGCTAGTAAAGAAAATGCAGAAGTAATACCATTATGTATTAAAATAGAAGAAGAATTATCTGGATTAGATGAAGAGGATAAACAGGAAATGCTTGAAGCATTAGGATTAGATGAATCAGGTTTAGACAAGGTTATCAAAAAAAGTTATGATTTACTACGGTTTGATGTCATTCTTAACAGCAGGCGAACCTGAAGTAAGAGCTTGGACTATAAAAAAAGGCACAAAAGCTCCTGAAGCTGCTGGTAAAATTCATTCAGATATTGAAAGAGGTTTTATAAAAGCCGAGGTGGTTTCTTATGAAGATTTAATTAATGAGGGATCTATGATTGCAGCTAGAGAGAAAGGATTAGTACGTTCAGAAGGCAAAGAATATATTATGCAAGATGGAGATATTGTGCTATTTAAATTTAATGTATAGTATATGTAATAATTTTGTAATATAAATGTAAAATAAAAGTACAAAAAAACTATTGACTTATTACTTTTTAGAGTATACAATTATATCCTGAGTTTGACAGTAAAATAATGGAAAAACGCACCTAAACCAGTTGATATGACTGGAATTTAGATGCGTATTT
>CANPZA010000070.1 GCA_947588915.1 uncultured Clostridia bacterium | reverse complement strand
TGCATAAGTTCCTATTTTGGTAAAATCATCAAAACTTGCATCTGTATAAATTACATATGTGCTTTCTTTTTCCAAATCATCACATCCTATCTTTTTTTGCATTATATATTATTTATTTCATTTTGTCAAACATTTGTTTTTACTTTTATATAAAATAAAGTATTTTAAGTTCATTTACTCAAAATACTCTATTCTATTATTTTATTACCAACAACAATTTCACAACTGGATTCTTTTCTGCTAGAAAAACTTTTTTTATTTCAATACTTTTTGGAATAACTTGTCCAAATTTCCTACCGTTCTTTTGAGTTACATCTGTGTGTACGGTCGATTTTGAAATTCCAAATTTTTTAGCAGCACCTCTTACCGTATCTTTTGAATCTATTATATAGTGCGCCAAATCTATAGCACGCTCATCAATTGATATACCCCTCATAAAGCAAACCCCCATATGAATACTTTTGTTTAATTGTATTCTTATATAAGATTAATTAGAACTAGCAAAAAACTATTCTTTCTTCAAGAATAGTCTTTAAAATTTATTTACTTAAGCATTTATTTATAACAGTTAAATTTCATAATGAAATCCCCTCTTTTATTAATAAAAAAGGTATATCTATTCTAAAATTTTATTGTCTTTGTATTCCTTTTCCATTTTTCATAAAGCTCTTTATATTTTTGTTTATTTTTAATATCTCCTATATCATTATAAAATTTAATTAATCTATCATATCCAAAATCTGTAATTAAGATATGTTTATTTTCTTCAGCTAAATCAATAACTTCTGCTAATTTATTAATATTTGGTTTATAATACATATACCAATTTTGCATGCACATATATGGTTCATCTTCATCTGGATTATTTTTTATTAAATCTAATAATATTTTTCTCGCTTTTTTTTCATCTCCTACTTGGAAAATACAATCTGCTAGTTCTATCTTGATTTTTATTTCTAATTCATTATCTAATTTCAAGTTTTCACATATTTGATTAATAATCGTAATTTCCTTATATCTAACATCATTATTAAATTGCCCATAAAATTGTAATATATCTATATAACTTTCAATCATCATACTTGCTGTATTTACCCAATTTTCTAGTTTTTTGTCTATGACTTTAATATCTTGTGTATTCTCTTCTTTGGCTACTTCAATAATTAAGTCTAAAATTTCTTGATAATATTTTATTATCTTTTTATCATATTCATTTAAAGATTGCTCTTTATCAAAACTATAATATGATGTTCCTTGTAATGCAATATTATCTATTTCTCTATCTAATTGCATAATTTTTTCTATTTTACTATTTCCCATAATTAACTCCTAACTCTATATTTATTATAAATTATTAAGTTTACTTTTAAAGCCTTTATCATCTCTTGCATATTCGTTATATAATTCCAAAAATCTATTTAACTCTTGTAATTTGTTATATTCTTTCTTATTTTTTTGAATCCATTTTTTTATAAATTTATCTTCTTTACTAAATATTATATTTAACCCTGTTCCAAAACTGATATTATCATATGTTATGATTCTTGTATAAAAATAATATTCTTCATTACTTAAGTTACCACTTAATCCTATATCTGTAATACAAATTTCTTTATTAGTTAGCACATTTTTCAAATCAACTTGTCCATTTTCTCTATCTGTTCTCGTTATTTCAAATAATCCCGCTTCTGAATTTAACATCACATTTAGAAATTCTACTTTTTCTGGTTTTCTAAATCTCTTATTTTTTATATATTCTTCTGTGATACAATTCATATCTTCAGAATTTTTATATATAATAATATTAGCCATTGCTTGTGCACCTAATTCAGTTCTTGTATCAAATGTGCTATATATATATTCTAAATCTTTACTTTTTAAAATTTTTTCTTCTATATTTTCAGTAAGTACCTTCCATTTAAATTTTCCGTCATCATAGTATTTCATCATACTATCAATGATTTCTCCATGTAATTTCCTTATTTTCTCATATTTTTTTATATGAGGTTTATTTTTTAATATAAAATAATGAAAATTTTTTACAAAATCATATATTTCTTCTATATCTTCTTCGTTTATATATTCTTTTGTTATTGTATTCTTTTCTTTTTTCATACAACATTTTTTATATTTTTTTCCACTTCCACATGGGCAAAGTTCATTTCTTCCAATATCCATTTTCACATTTCCTTTTTTATTTATATTTTATAGTAAAAATTATAAAAAGTAAACTATTTTAATTATATTTCTATTACTCAAACAAATCCAAAATATCTTTCTTAGATAGTTTATTAATAAATGTTTCTTCTGTTGATAGTATATCCTTTGAAAGCCTTTCCTTTCTTTCCTGCATTTTATTTATTTTTTCCTCAATTGAATCACTTGTAATAAGTTTATATACTTGAACACTATTTTTCTGTCCTATTCTATATGCTCTATCTGTTGCTTGATTTTCACTTGATATGTTCCACCATGGGTCATAATGGATTACAACATCTGCTGATGTTAAATTTAATCCTGTTCCCCCTGCTTTTAATGAAATTAAAAATACTTTTACAGAATCATTATTATTGAATTCATCAACCATTTCTATTCTTTTACTTACTGGCGTATTTCCTATTAATTTAAAATAATTTATATTTAATTTTTTAAATTCCCCTTCAATTATTTCAAACATTGAAGTATAACTTGAGAAAATTAATATTTTATGCCCTGACTCTATTGCATCTAACACCAAATCTAAGCATTGTTTAAGTTTTCCACTACCACCATTATAATTTTCTATAAATAGACTTGGATGGCAACATATTTGTCTTAACCTTGTAAGTAACATAAGAATTTTAAATTTACTCTTTTCAAAACTATTATCACTTAATTCTTCTACTACCTCTTTTTTAGTTTGAGCTAAGTATGACAAATACAATTTTTGTTGCTCATTTTCCATTTCGTTTTTCATTACTGTTATATTCTTTTCTGGTAATTCTGTTAAAACATCTTTCTTTACTCTTCTTAGTATAAATGGGCTAATTAGTTTTTTTAGTCTACTTAATGCCTCTTTGTCTTCTAACTTCAATATTGGCTCTTCAAACTTTTTCTTAAACTTATTATAGTTATATAAATATCCTGGCATTATAAAATCAAATATAGACCATAATTCTGCAATTGAGTTTTCAATTGGCGTACCCGTTAAAGCAAATTTCACTTCACCTTTTAAACTTTTTAAAGATGTTGCATTTTGAGTGCTTGAATTTTTTATATATTGTGCTTCATCTGCTACTATATATTTGAATTGTTTATCTTCATAGTATTCTATGTCTCTTTTTAACAAGTCATATGATGTAATTACTAAATTATAATTTTGATAGCTATTTATTTTCTCTACTCTTTCTTCTGCTGTTCCTTTTACAATTAGTACTTTCATATTATTACACCATTTCTCAATTTCAGCTTTCCAATTAAGTACCAATGTGCTCGGACATACTACAATTGATGTTAATTTATTATTTTTATCTATCTCTGATTTTAATAATGCTATAATTTGAATGGTTTTTCCAAGTCCCATATCATCTGCTAGAATTCCACCAAATTGATATTTAGCTAATGTTTTAAGCCATCTATATCCCACTTTTTGATAATCTCTTAGTTTTTTTTCAAAATCCTTATCTATTTCAATATTCATTTTAGAATTATCGATAGAATCAATTAATTCTGTATATTTTTCATTTTTTGCCACATTTACATCTTTTGTATTTATCAGTCTTTCTAGATAAAAACTTCTATTTATAGGAAGGTTAACTACTCCTTTATCTATTTTGCTATAATCTATATCAAGAGTTTTTCCCATTTCATCTAGTAAATTCAAATCTTCGTTATTCGCTAAATTTAGAAAATCTCCACTTTTTAATTTATAGTATTTTTTCTTTATATTATAATCTCTTAATATATTCTTTATTTCATTGATGTCTATATTGATTTTTGAAATATCTAATTCTAATAATCCATTATCTATTTTTATACCAATATTTGAAATTTTAGGTTGCCTAATTTGCTTATTTTTAAATTTTTCTGTTGCCAAAACTTCAAAGTCATTCATATAACCTTCAATTTTTTGTGATAAAAATTCGTAAATATCATCTGTATGCTTCATTAAAAAGTGGTTTTTCCCTACAATAGGTTCAAATCCATCCATAAATATTCTTTTGATAACTTCTGTTTCTGCTGGTATATCTCTTACAATATTGTTTTGTTTTACATATTCTTTATGACTATTTTCTAATATGTTAAATTCATAGTCTGAATAACAAAATTTTAGTTCTAGAATAATGTTCCCTTGAGAATCAACATCTAATAAAATTTTAGATGCTAATTTATCAACAATTAAACCTTCTTTTACTAATTCGACTGGTAAGTTATTTGCATCCATATATATTTTTGGCATGACAAATTTTGTAAATTCATCCAATTTGTCTTCTGGAATAAGTACATAATCATCTCTTTTTAATATGTCAAACAACTCAACAAGATTAACATCTTTTTCTTTCTTATATATCTTATCCTTATAAAGGATATAGATGTTTTTATTTGAATAAAATACAAGATAATTAGAAATATTCATCTTTAATACATATTCCTCTGATATTTTTTCATGTTCTTTATCCCAATAATAATAACTATATGTTCTTACCTTTTCTTTTTGAATAGTACATGAAATTTCTAATTCTTCTTCTGTTAATGTACACAATTCGTTTCCTTTTGGTCCGTTATAATTATAACAATGAAATAATACTTTTTTATCTGGAATCATATTAAAAAATTCTTCTATTTTGTCACCTTTTATTAATATTTGTTTCTCTAATACAGTTGCTATTCCATATCTATTAAAACTATCATAATATTCCATTATTTCAGCATATTGTATAATATAGTCAAATAACCATTTTGAATCTTCACTAAAATTTTCCCTTTTTGGAATAAATCTTAATTGTTTCCCATAATATATTTCTGTTCCATTTTTATAAGCCTCATATAAATTGCTAATATTATTCAGCACATACATACGAGTTTCACCTATCTTAAAGTTTATTCCTAATGTTTTTTCATCATATATCTCTACTACAAATTCTAATTTTATATTAGTTGCAAGGTCTGATGTTTTTTTTGTTTTTTCTACTAAAGTTTTATCATATAATTCTAATATATCAAATCTATCTAAATTTTTAAGTTTTTTTTCATCGTTTTTATATAAATTTATCATATGTATGCCATTTCTATATTTATCTTGATATTCTATCCTTTTTCTTTCCTCTTCCTGTCTTTTTCTAATTTCTTCTAATCTTCTTCTTTTCTCTTCCTCTTCTTTTTCTGCTATTTTCTTTTTTCCTTCTTGTGTACTAGCATAATGTGGCTCTATTGCTTCCATAGAAGTTGCAATTATATGCTTACACAAATTACCTTTATAATAATCTTCACATGTGCATGTCCATTCTTTAATCATATTTCCATCTATTTTTATGGTTGTTTTATATATTCCATAATTTCCTTCTACAGATGATTCTATGTAATAATTTTTTTCATCTATTTTATTAACTTTCCTGATTTGCACAAGACCTTGTTTATATATTAAATTTCCTCTTTTATACCTATTTGGATCATATCTTCTTACAAATTGAAGTGTTTTTAAATTTAAATCTATTACATCAATAATCATGTTATAGTTCCTCCATTAACATATTCAAAATTTAGAAACCTCTTTTGTAATTTTTATACATTAGACAGATACTTCCTTTTTATTATTATAAATTCTATCTAACAATTCATCTGGATAAGCTCTATCTAAAAACTCATCTACCATACTATTTGCTGGTATATTTTTATGTCTTTCTTTTTGTCTATTTCCTGCCATACATGATATTACAATATCAAAAGTCATAAATATCATAAGGAATACTGTAAAAACTTTTACTGCTCTTTTATAAATTAATGGTTCTATTTTCTTTAATAATGGATATACAATTTTTAAGTACAATATTGCTATCATTCCCCAATATACACAATATAATAGGCATGTTCTTCCATTTAAATTCATAAAAAAATTAGAATAATCCCATGAAATAGTTCCGAAAAATATCTCTTGGAAAAATGAACATAGATATTCTAAGGAACCTCCCATAAGCATCCCTGAAAAAAACGCATTTTTTGGATCTTGTACTTTTGAAATCAAAATATAATAAGCTACTGCACCGTATTCCATATATTTGTATAAATGGCCCATAAATCAAACCTTGTCTTATTACCAAAGTTCTAGTATATACTAGTGCATACATCATCTCTGCAAAAAATCCAAAAACACTACCTATTATAAATATCCAAAATATTTTTACAATATAAACTAAAATCTTCTTTACCATATTTTTCCCCATTTATTATAATGCTCACATTATATATCAAAAAAATACAAAATAAAAGTATATTCTTTATTTTATTTTATCATAAATATAATTTATAAACATTATAACACATATAATACCTAAGCAAAATCCTGCTATTACATCACTAAAATAATGTACTCTTAGATATATCCTACTAAATCCTATTAAAATAGGAATTATACCTAATACTATACAAATAATATTACGTATTTTTCTATTTTTTACATTATTATATATCAAGTATATTGCTAGACAATAAAATGCCATATTATTTGTACTATGTCCTGATGGAAAACTATACCCTCTTTCAATAATTAAGCTCTCTGTATAATGTGGTCTAGATATTTGAAATATATTTTTTAAAATTATATATAGAGCAGAGCTTATAAATATATTTAATGCTATTGCTATTCCTTGCTTTCTTTTTTTCATCATTAATAATGTTATTACCGTTACTAATGTAATAAAAAATAGGCTAGGAATTCCTCCGAAATTAGTAACTACTTTTAGAATTTGTGTTAAACTATTGTTTTGAATATTTTTAATCATATTATATATTTCATTATCTATATTTTCTGTTAGCCCTAATTTAACACATATACTTAATAATATAAATATTACTAATAATATTATTAATAAAATCTTTTGTTTCTTTTTCAAAATTTTTCTCCTTTTATTTTATTATATCTTTTATCACTTCTCCTGCTATTATAAGTCCTGCCACTGATGGAACAAATGATATGCTTGCAAGTATTTTTGATTTATTTTCGATTGGTTTTTCTTTTGAATATAATACTTTCAGTTTCTTTATATTTGTTTTTCTTAATTCTTTTCTAATTACTCTAGCAAGAGGACATATAGATGTTTTATTAATATCTGTTATTTCAAATTTTGTAGGATCTAATTTATTTCCTGTTCCCATGCAAGATAAGATTGGAATCTGTAATTCATTTGCTTTTTTTATAAGTTTCAATTTAGTCTTAACTGTATCTACTGCATCTACAACATATGTAACAGATTTATCTAGCAGATTTTCTTCTCCTATTTCTATTTCTTGTGCCATAAAAACTTTTACATTTGCATCTGGGTTTATATCTAATATTCTTTGTTTCATTTCATCAATTTTTCTTTTTCCAATATTTTTATGTGTAGCATGTATTTGTCTATTTAAATTACTGATTTCAATTACATCATTGTCAACTAAAATTAAATTTCCAATTCCTGCTCTTGTTAAACCTTCTACAACAAACGAACCTACACCCCCAATACCATATACAGCAACTTTTGAATTTCTTAATTTCTCTATTGCATCTTTTCCTATTAAAAGTTCTGTTCTATTTTTCCAATTATCATCCATCTTTACACTCTCCTTAAGATAGATTATAACATATAACTTTAAGTTATTCTAGAATAATATAAACAAATTTACTTATAATTTAAGTTTAAAAGTAAATTCCAGATTTGTTCTAAAACTGGAATTTAGTCTTGGATTAAAATTCCGGCAATATGG
>CANPZA010000069.1 GCA_947588915.1 uncultured Clostridia bacterium | reverse complement strand
ACAGTAAAAAGAGAAGGAATAGAAGATTTAATAAAATTTTTAGAAACATCAGATTTTTTTAAAGCACCAGCAAGTACAAGATTTCATGGTGATCATGAAGGAGGGTTAGTAGAACATAGCTTAAAAGTATATGAGATATTAAAACATAAAGTCCAAAACTGTATATTGCCAATAAATATACAAGAAGAATCTATAATAATAATAGCATTATTACATGATATATGTAAAACTAATTATTATAAAGTAGATTATCGAAATGCAAAAAATGCTTTAGGAGTATGGGAAAAAGTACCATATTATACAATAGATGATACAATACCATATGGTCATGGAGAAAAATCTGTTATGATGATAAGTGAATATATGAAATTAACGCCAGAAGAAAAATATTCTATACGTTGGCATATGGGGTATACAGAGCCTAAAGAAAATTATAATGCAATAGGAGCAAGTTATTCAAAATATCCAATTGCATTATTAACACATGAAGCAGACCTAGAAGCAACTTATTTTTATGATACATAAAAAAGAAAGGAAATAAAGATGTTAGCATATATAAAAGGAAATTTAGAAATGAAAATGACAGGATATGTAGTAATTGATGTAGGAGGATTAGGATATAAAATATTCATGTCAGATAAAGGAATTGAAAAACTAGGTAATATAGGAGAAAAAGTTAAAGTACATACATTTTATAAAGTAAGAGAAGATGATATTAGCATATATGGGTTTAATACTTTAGAAGAATTAAAAATGTTTGAACTATTAATTAGTGTGAGTGGTGTTGGTGCAAAAACTGCATTAACTATGCTTGCTGTATGTGAGCCATCTGATTTTGCTTTAGCTGTAATTTCAGAAGATGTGTCAACATTAACTGGAATACCAGGAATTGGACCAAAATCAGCTAAAAGAATTATTTTAGAATTGAAAGATAAAATAACTAAAGAACAACAAATAGAAAGTATAAATAATCAAATAAATAGACAGTCAAACGAAAATAATATATTACAAGATGCAATTTTAATTAACAACAAAAAATCTGAAGCAGTAGCAGCACTTCAAGTATTAGGATATAATAAAAAAGAAATTGAAAAGGTTATAAATACATTAGATAAAAATAATTTATCAACAGAAGAATTGATTAAAAAAGCATTATTTCTTTTAGGTAAGTAATACGTATATAAAATAAAGAAGGAATGATTATGAATAGTAATGAACCTCTAGCCTTTCGTGTTAGACCAAAAACACTTGAAGAATATGTCGGACAAGAACATGTAATACGGAAAAGATAAAATATTATATAGAACAATAAAAGCAGATAGATTATCTAGTATAATTCTATTTGGTCCTCCTGGATGTGGAAAAACTTCACTTGCAAGAGTTATAAGCGAAACAACAAAATATAAATTTTATAAAATTAATGCAGTAACTTCAGGTGTTGCAGATATAAAAAGAGTAGTAGAAGAAACAAGAAATGCAATGTTAAATCCAGTAGGAAAGAGTATTGTATTTATTGATGAAATTCATAGATTTAACAAATTACAACAAGATGCACTCCTTCCATTTGTTGAAAATGGGACTATAATTTTAATTGGAGCTACTACAGAAAATCCATATTTTGAAGTAAATAAGGCTTTAATTTCAAGATCTATGGTAATAAAATTAAATCCATTAACTGAAGATAATATATATACAATTTTAAAAAATGCATTAGAAAACAAAGAGGGATTAGCTGAATATAATATAAAAATAGAGGATGAAACCTTAAGAAAATTAGCAATTATAAGTAATGGAGATGTTAGAACTGCTCTAAATGGATTAGAAGTAGCAGTTTTGACTACATCTATGGATGAAAATGGTTACATAAATATAACAGATGATATAATAAAAAATAGTATACAAGATAAAAAAGCGATATTTGATAAAAATGGAGAGGTACATTATGATAATATTAGTGCATTTATAAAATCAATGAGGGGTTCAGATCCAGATGCAGCTGTTTTTTATTTAGCAAGAGCTTTAAATGGAGGAGAAGATCCATTATTTTTAGCTAGAAGAATTGTAATATGTGCATCAGAAGATGTAGGTATGGCAAATCCAAATGCTTTAGTTGTAGCAAATAGTGCCATGCAAGCAATTCACATGATAGGGATGCCAGAAGCAAGAATATTACTTTCTCAAGCGGCAATATATGTTGCAACTTCTAAAAAATCAAATGCATCATATTTAGCAATTGATAAAGCAATTTCAGATGTATCAACAAAAGATACTGGTGAAATACCAATGCATATAAGAAATGCACCAATAGAAAAAATGAAAGAATTAGGATATAGTGAAGGATATTTATATCCACATAATTTTAAAGGACATTATGTGGAACAACAATACTTACCTGACAAAATGCTAGGTACAAAATATTATGAACCAGATGAAAATGTTAAAAATGAATAAATTTATAAAAAAGTGGAAAACCTACTAAAAAAAGTAGGTTTTATTTATTATGATAAAAAAAGTTATAATTGGTAGTTTAGCAGGAATAATTAGTGGCTTATTTTCAACAGGTGGAGGGATGATTTTAGTGCCTGCATTTATTCATCTATTAAACATAGATGCTACAAAAGCAAGAGGAACTTCTATTTTTTGTATTTTACCAATGGTAGTAACAAGTAGTTTCTTTTATTACAAAAGTAATTTTATTGACTGGAAAATAGCTATATTTTGTGCAATTGGAGGTGCAATTGGTGGATATATAGGTGCAAAACTGTTAAAAAAATTACCAGAAAAGGTAATGAAAATTCTATTTACAGTTTTTTTAATTTATATATCTTATAAGATGATTTTTAATTAATAATAAAATATGCGGTCATTATGACCGCATTGATAAATACTTATTTTTAGTTGCTTCTCCACCACGAATGTGGCGCTCGGATTTATTCTTTGCTAGAATTTCTATAGAATTATGATTTGGATAAACTACTTATAAATTGATGATTTTGAAATCTTAAATTACAACCACTAAAGTATATAGATAGGAAATAAACATGTTAGAAATATTAATTGGTATTGTATCTGGAATTGTATCAGGAACAGGGATGGGAGGAGGAACAATTTTAATTTTTCTTCTTTCATTTGTGTTGGGAATAGAGCAACATATTGCACAAGCAACAAATTTAATTTTCTTTATTCCAACAGCTATAGTTGCAATTATAGTAAATTTAAAAAATAAAAATATTGATTTAAAACTTGCAATTTTAATATCCATTTTTGGTATTTTAGGAGCAATAATTGGTGCAAATATATCGATAAATGTAAATGTAGGAATTTTAAGAAAATGTTTCGGAATATTTTTGGCAATAATAGCCATAAATGAAATATATACCATATTTAAATTATATATAAAACCGTATAAAAATAACAAAAAATAGAGAAAATAGAAATATAAAAAGTAGCTATTAATTATCGGGGGTGAAAAAATGAAATTTATAAAAGGTATGATGATTGGTGGAATAATTACAACAGGAATAATGATGATGTATAATGAATCTGGTAAAATGAGCAAGAAAAATCTAATGAAAAAAGGCAAAAAATTTGCAAGAAAAATGGGAATGATGTAAGTAAAAAAGCTTTAAATTGGAAATACAATTTAAAGCTTCTTTTAGTTTAATTAACAGTTGCAATCAGGTTCTTCTTTGTAATCATCTTTTTTACAATCTTCACAATCATCTATAAAACAATCACATTTATCGCATTTTTCACCTTTTAAGCATTTTCCTTCATGATGACATTTTGCACAAATCTTAATTTTTTTTGTATCATTTACCCAAAGTTGAATAGCATATTCTTTACCAGGACAAAGAGGACCAAAAACAAACTCTCCTTCTTTATCTGTAAAAGTATGACCTATTGGTCTTCTTTCTTCTTTGCCATGCTCACACACAACTTCTACTAATTTTACAACAGCATCAGATACTGGTTCTTTAAAACAATTTTTAACAACACCATAAATAACATCACGATTATCTTCTGGTAAAGTAATATCTAAATCAAATTGTTTTCCACCTGAAATAACACCATCAACATCTAATATTGGACAGAATTTTTTCTCTTCCATACCCATAATTTAATCATTCCTTTCTATGATGTAACTTAAAAGTTACTTTATATATAATATGAAAAAAATGTAGAAAGTTGAAAAAATTTGTCTAGCATTTATAAAAAATTTTTTGTATAATTATATTATAGAATTGAGGAATAAAAATGAATAAAAAAAATTTAATAATTGTTATAGAAATATTAATAATAATAGCTTTATATTTCTTAATAAATTCTAAATACATAGAAATAATGCCACAATGTTGGGTATACAATAATACAGGATTATATTGCCCTTCTTGTGGAGGTACAAGATGTATTATTAATATCTTCAACGGTAATTTAGTGGGAGCATTTTTTTCTCATATGGTATTTTTCATGGCAATAATATATTTACTAATTATAGATATTGTTTATATAATTAATTTAAATAAGGAAAAAAAGATATTAACTTGGATTTATCCAAAATATTGGTATGCTATAATTTTTGCAATAATACTTATAATTTATACAATTATGAGAAATTTATTGTAAAAATTAAAATGAAATAGTATAATTATAATATATAGAAAGGGGAGTTGAAAATGGATGAAGAAAAAAAAGAAGAGATAATTGAAGTAGACAAAGTTGAAAATGTAGAAAATGAAGAAGTGAGTAATGAAACGAAACAAGAAGAAACAAAAAAAGATAGAAAAGGATTTTGTATAACAGCTCTAGTCTTAGGAATTATTGCTTTAGTATGTTTTTGTTTATGGTATATATCTATACCATGTGGAATATTGGCAATAATATTTGGTATATTAGGAATCAAAAGTGAAAGTAAAGGATTAGCAATCGCAGGATTAATTACAGGTTCAATAGGATTAATAGTTTCAACACTAATTATAATATTAATATTTGTAATTGGAGTAGCTTTAGGAATTACTGGGACAATAGATGGGATGGATTACAATGATTTTGATACACATTATGAATTAGATAAAGGTTTTGATATATATGACTAAATAAACAAGAGTAAAAATTCATCTTTTTGGTAAAAGGTGAATTTTTACTTTTAAATATGAAATAAAGAAAGGAATTTATAATGGAATTAATAGATATAGTAGATGAAAATAATAATCTAACAGGTGAAGTAGAAGATAGGATGATAGCTTATAATAAAGGATTATGGAAAAGGATTGTTTCTTGTTGGATAATAAATGAAAAAGGGGAAATTTTATTACAAAAAAGATCAAAAAATAAATTTAGAAATCCAGGAAAATGGGCAAAAACAGGAGGACAAGTAGAAACAAAAGAAAGTGTAGAAGATGCAATATATAGAGAAGTAAAAGAAGAGATAGGAATTGAGATACCTAAAAATCAAATAAAAGTATTAAATATAAAAAAAGGAGATAAAGTTTTCTTATATAATTTTATTTTTGTTGTAAACTATAAAATAGAAGATTATAAGTTACAAAAAGAAGAAGTTGAAGAGGTTAGATATTTTACAATTGAGGAAATTGAAGAATTAAAAAAGAATAATGACCCTGATTTCACTTTTTCAAAATGGGAATATGAAGATTTTTGCAAACAGATAGAAATTTTGAAAGAAAAAAGAGAGAATATTTTAAATTAAAAAATTTTTAGGAGAGATTTAATAATGAAGATAGGAATAATAACAGATATTCATAGTAATTTTATAGCATTAAATGAGGTATTAAAAGAATTTCAAAAACGAAATATTGATAAGATAATATGTTGTGGAGATATGATAGGAATAGGCCCAAGACCAGAAGAAACCGTGCAAACTTTAATTGAAAAAAGAGAAATTTTAATAGCAGTGAGAGGAAATCATGAGCAATACTTATTAAAGGAGATTCCCAAAAAAGTTCATAATGACAAAAGAGATATGAGCTTAGAAGAAACTAAAAACCATAAATGGATTCATAGTCAACTGAGTGAAAAATCAAAGGAATTTATTGAAAGTTTACCAGTGTTTAAAACTATTACAATAGAAGGTAAAAAAATATTTATAATACATTATCCTATAAATAGAAATGGTAATTATAAAAAACATATAAAAAAACCAAGCGTGGAAGAAAATGAAAAATTATTTAAAGATATTGATGCAGATATATTTTTATATGGGCATACACATACTAAGAATATAAATAATATAAAGGATAAATGGTATATAAATGTAGGTGCTTTAGGATGCCCATGTGGAAGTAAGTTTGCAAATGCTGGATTACTTATGATAGATAAAGAAAAAGTAGAATTTGAGAATTTATATATAGAATATGATGTAGAAAAAGTAATAAAAGAAATAGAAAACTTAAAGTTTCCATTTTATAAAAATATATTGAAAATTTTTTACTTGTAATATTAAATAAACAAAAAATATATACATATTTAATTTCTATAATAACTGTTATATTACTGTTTTTTGTTGCAGATAGCATTGTTACAGATAATGCAAATACTGTACAAACATCAGGTGTTGCAGGAGGAAAATTATTACCAATTTATAATGTAAAAACAGAAGAGAAAAAAGTAGCATTTACAATGAATTGTGCGTGCTTACAATTGTCAATGGGACAGAATTAAAATCACAACTATTCGTATATCTCAGTGCTTTATCTATATATTCTACTATCTTTTTATGACATATATTCTTTATTTTTCATATACAACAACACCTGTTTCTTTTATTTCTTTATCAATTAATGAGTTTTCTATTATCTCATTTTTTTCAAATCCATCAACTTTTTTTTGCAATTTTTCTTCTATTTGGCAAATTAATTTTAGTAGTGCAAAACTTTTTAGCTCTGAATTTGTATCTATTATTAAATCTACATCGCTTTTTTTTGTAGCTTTTTTCTTTGCATAAGACCCAAATAATATTACTTGATATACTGGCTTATCACCTAAAAGTTCTTTAAGCATTTTTTTTATTTCTTCTATTGTATATATCTTATCACTCACAGTATCAACTCCTATTTCTATAAATCCGTTCTATATTATTATATCATAATTTTTAAAGTAAAGTTATTGACTATTCTTGAATTATATGATAAAAATATACCAATAAGTAGATATAGGTTCTTTTAAATAAAATGATACATATGATTTTACAGATTTGAAGGAATATGCGGATAATGAAGATGTAATAACTGATATTATTTCAACTTTACTAAATAATTTTGGAGTTGCATCAAGTGAATATGGAGTTATCAAAACATTTGATTTAAAGATTATATTTAAAACAAAAGAAGGAGAATTTTAAGTTTTAATAGGATGGTGTTTCTATTGAAAAAAATTGAAGTAGCAAAAACTATTGGATTAATAATATCAATAATTATTATACTTTTTTTAATAATAAATATTTTTATATCAAAAATATTTTATAAAATAGATAATGATTATTTAAAACTTGGACTAGATATTAAATATTATGAAATAAAATATTACACTGTATTTGAAGATGATATATTTGAGAAATACAAAGTATATAAAATAAGCAATAGCAGTATGGAAGAGTTAAGAAAGCAACTAGAAAATAGTAAGTTATGGAGTAGAAATAAATATTATGAATATATAATGAAGGAATTTTATGATATTAAAGAAACAGGTGAAACAACTCCAATAGATAGACAAGATGTATATTATTATAAAAATGGATATTCAATATTTGATGTGAAAAATGCAAAACTATATTGTCTTAAAAGTAATCCATATAAACAGCATAAAGATTATAGCGAAATTTTAGGAATAAAAATAAATAATTATACCGAAAGAGAAATATATGATGTAAGAGGAGGACCACAAAATGATGGGCGAGATTACTATGTATATAAATTCGCAAAAGAAAAAGGAAAAGAAATAGTAAAGGCATTAGAACAAAGTTCAAAGTGGAATAGAAACAGATTAGATGATGATAAATTAGATGATTTTGAATATAATGAAGAGTTACTTTCAATTAAAAATGGATATTACCATTATGAATTAGTATGTAGAACAAGAGATGAAAATAAAAGGAAAAATGTAACAAAAGAAAATGCAACAGGTCATGAAATAGGAGTCTATGATGTTGATAAAGACACTTTGTATTATTATTGGGAAAGTATCTAAACAAATTTCTAAGGTACAATAAAAAAGTTTAAAATATTCTCAGTAAAAAAGAATAAAAATTTTTCGCAATAAAAAAAGTAGAAATAATAAGAAAAAACATCAAATTTATGATAAAA
>CANPZA010000068.1 GCA_947588915.1 uncultured Clostridia bacterium | reverse complement strand
AATCACAAAAAATGATAATAAAGAAAGAATAAATAATGCTCAAATAGTATATCCAATTATTTCTAATGGAGATACAATAGGAACAGTTATTTTAATGGCAAAAGAGCCAGATAGTAAAATGAATGATGTAGAGAAAAAAGTAGCTCAATCAGCAGCAACATTTTTAGGTAGTCAAATGGATATATAGTAAATAAAAAAGGTGTATTTTGGGACAAGGTCAAAATACATCTTTTTATTATAAATTTTGAATAAGCATTATGATAGTTGATTTTTTATAACAGTTGAGGTATAATTGTAAACGAAAAAAAGAAAAACAGGAAGAGGAGAAAATATGAAAGCTATAGAAATAAGAAATAAATATTTAAACTTTTTTAAAAATCATGGTCATTCGATTATTCCATCAGCACCATTGATACCAGAAAATGACCCATCAGTACTATTTACAACAGCTGGAATGCAACCACTAGTACCATATTTGCTAGGAGAAAAACACCCAGAAGGAACTAGACTTACAGATTACCAAAAATGTGTTAGAACAAATGATATAGATGAAGTAGGAGATAATCGCCATTTAACATATTTTGAAATGCTTGGAAATTGGTCATTAGGAGATTATTTTAAGGATGAATCAATACAAATGAGTTTTGAATTTTTAACAAAAGAGCTTGGAATTTCCAAAGATAAACTATCAGTTACATGCTTTGCAGGAGATGAAGACTGCCCAAAAGATGAAGTATCTGCAAATGCATGGAAAAAGGCTGGAATACCAGAAGAGAGAATTTATTTTTATGGAAAAGATGATAACTGGTGGATAGCAGGAGAAGAAGGACCATGTGGACCAGACACAGAAATGTTTTATGACACAGGAAAACCACCTTGTTCAAAAGAGTGTCAACCATCTTGTGATTGTGGTAAATATGTTGAAATATGGAACAATGTATTTATGGAGTATTTTAAAGATAAAAATGGTTATTCAAAACTAGCTAAAAGAAATGTAGATACAGGATTAGGTTTAGAAAGAATGGCAATGTTATTACAAGGAAAGGAAACACCTTTTGATACAGAATTATTTAAACCAGTTATGGATAAATTAAAAGAATTACAAAAAGTAGATTACATAGAAAGTAGAAGAATTGTAGCAGAACATTTGCGTTCTAGCATGATGATAATATCAGATGGTGGAAGACCAAGTAATATTGATAGAGGATATGTATTAAGAAGATTAATTAGAAGAATGATAAGACATTTAAATAAACTAGAAATTAATTTAGATGAATTATCAACATTAATTGAAATAAATGTGGAAAATTTAAAAGAAATGTATCCAGAATTAGAAAAGAACAAAGAGATAATTAAAAATACAATTATTGAAGAAAAAAATAAATTTATTAAAACACTAATTAATGGAGAAAAAGAATTTGAAAAGCAAATAAAAAATTTAAGTAAAAATGATAATAATAAAATACCAGGTGAGATTGTATTTAAATTATATGACACTTATGGATTTCCACCAGAAGTAACAAAAGACTTAGCACTTGAAAATGGATATCAAGTAGACTTAAAAGAATTTGATAAATTATACAAAGAACATCAAGAAAAATCAAGACAAGGTTCAGAACAAAAATTTAAAGGTGGATTAGCAGAACAAAATGAAAAAACAATAGCATATCATACTGCAACACACCTATTAAATGCAGCTTTAAAACAAGTAATTGGAAAAGATGCTCATCAAAGAGGTTCAAATATTACAGTAGATAGAATGAGATTCGATTTTAATTGTGACCACAAATTAACAGAGGAAGAAAAGAAAAAAGTAGAGGATTTAGTTAATAAATGGATACAAGAAGGTTTAGAAGTAACCAAAGAAGAAATGAAAAAAGAAGAAGCAATTAAATCAGGTGCAGAATGTATGTTTATTGAAAAATATCCGGATATTGTTACAGTATATAGTATACGGAAATATATCTAAAGAATTATGTGGTGGACCTCATGTAAAAAACACAAAAGAACTAGGAATATTTAAAATAAAAAAAGAAGAATCCAGTTCATCAGGAATAAGAAGAATAAAAGCTGTTTTAGAGGGAATAGGGGACGTACATTAAATCCCTCTTTAACAAAACTAAAATAATAAAAATAAAAAAAGGGATTTAAGGTACGTCCCTTATTCCCTGTGGAGGAAAAATGGAAGAGTGTTTATTTTGTAAAATAGTTAATGGAGAAATTCCATCTAAAAAAGTTTATGAAGATGAAGATGTTTTAGCTTTTTATGATATTAATCCAGAAGCACCTATTCATATTTTAGTTGTGCCTAAAAAACATATAACATCTTTAGCACATATAAATGTAGAAGATGAAGAATTGATTGGAAAAATATTTGGTGCGATTAATAAAATATCTGAATTAGAAGGATTTAAAAATGAAGGATACAGAGTAGTTAACAATTGTGGAGAAAATGGAGGGCAAAGTGTTAAACATTTACATTTTCATATATTAGCGGGAAAAAAATTAGGCGAAAAAATACTTTAAAAAACTGTACAATTTATGCCATATATGATATAATTATTATAGGAGTGAAATAGTAAATGTACGGAGGTAAAAAGTTATGTTTGAAAGTAAATATAGTAAAGTATTAACTGTAATATTAGTTATTGTAATAATTGCAATAGTTGGATTGTTAGGTTTTTTGGGTTATGATTATTATCAAAAATATATGATAACAAAGAATACATCAGATTTTGTAGATAATTTCCAAGGGGAAGTAAAAGATGGAGAAGATAATGACAATGGAAATACAGATAATGATGATGAGACAGATCCATTTGCAAATATTCAAGATCCTAATACTGGAAATTCATCTACAGTTAGAACTTATCAAGGATTTGGTGTTCTAGGAACAATAGAAATTCCAGCAATAGGTATTAAATATCCAATATTAGAGAAGGTAACAAAGAAATCAATAGAAGTAGCAGTAGCTTTCCTTTATGGAACAGGTGTAAATCAACCAGGTAATAGTGTTATTATTGGACATAATTATAGAAATGGTTTATTCTTTTCAAATATTAAAAATTTAAAAATGGGAGATAAAATTTATATAACAGATAATGATGGACAAAAATTAACTTACACAGTTTATAATAAATTTGAAGCAGCACCAGAAGATACATCATTCTATCAAAGGGATACAGGAGGAAAACCTGAAATTACATTATCAACATGTACTGAAAATGTTCAAAGAAGGATGATTATACTTGCAAGAGTTGAGTAATTTAAAAATAATATAAAAAAATAAAGGAATTTTTAAAATGCCTTTATTTTTTTTCTTAAATTGTATATAATAAGGAAAATATAGTAAGAGGTGACATATGAATACAAAACAAGCAAAAGAAAGAATAGAAAATTTAAGAAAACAAGTAGAATATCATGCTAAAAAATATTATGATGATGATAAGCCAGAGATTTCAGATTTTGAGTATGATATGTTAATGGTAGAGTTAAGAAATTTAGAAAGAGATTTTCCACAATTTAAATCTGCTGATTCTCTAACTCAAAAAGTAGGTGGAAATGTAAAAGAAGGATTCAAAAAAGTAACACATGAAGTACCTTTGCAAAGCCTTCAAGATGTATTTAGTATGGAAGAAGTGGAAGATTTTATCTTAAAAACAAATGAAAAAGCTAAAGAAAATGGAATTGAAAATGTAAAATATGTAGTAGAGACAAAAATAGATGGACTATCTGCAGCATTAGAATATAAAAATGGAAAATTTATAAGAGGGGCAACAAGAGGAAATGGAATAGTTGGAGAAGATGTAACTGAAAATTTAAAGACTGTAAAAACCATCCCAATGCAAATAGAAGATAATATTGACATTACTGTTAGAGGAGAAGTGTTTATATCAAAAAAAGATTTTGAAAAGATGAACCAAGAAAAAGAAGAAAATGAGGAGGAATTGTTTGCAAATGCTAGAAATGCTGCAGCAGGTTCATTAAGACAATTGGATAGTAGAATAACTAAAAATAGACCATTAGACATTTATATTTTTAATGTACAAAAAATAGATAGCAAAGAAGGCTTTAATTCACATTATGAAGAATTAGAATATTTAGATAAAATAGGATTCAATGTAAATCCAGTACGTATTTATTGTAAAACAATAAAAGAAATAGAAGATGCTATTAATAAAATAGGTGATGAAAGAGAGAAATTAACTTTTGGAATAGATGGAGCAGTAATAAAAGTAGATGACTTAAAATTTAGACAAATATTAGGACAAACATCTAAAACACCTAGATGGGCAATAGCATATAAATATCCTCCAGAGAGAAAAGAAACTAAATTAAAAGACATTGTTTGCCAAGTAGGTAGAACAGGAGTTATTACTCCAATGGCAATTTTAGAACCAGTAAATGTTGCAGGTTCAAAGATTTCTAAAACAACACTTCATAATGAAGATTTTATAAAAGAAAAAGAGTTGAAAATAGGAGATACTGTTGTAATACAAAAAGCGGGAGATGTTATTCCAGAAATTGTAGAAGTTATTAAATCAAAAAGGAATGGAGATGAGTTGGATTTCGAAATGCCAAAAACATGCCCTGTGTGTGGAGCTCCAGCAATCAGACAAGATGGAGAGGCAGCTATTCGTTGTACTGGAATAGAATGTCCTGCAAAGCTATTTAGAAACTTAGTACATTTCGCATCAAGAGAAGCTATGAATATTGATGGATTAGGGGAAAATATTATACAACAGTTATTAGATAAAAAGTTAATTGCTAATATTGCAGATATTTATACTTTGAAATTTGAAGATATTGCATCATTGAAGAAAAATGGAAAGAAATTTGCACAAAATTTAGTCGATAGTATTAACAAAAGTAAGGAAAATGATTTATATAGGTTAATTACAGCTATTCGGAATTCGCCATGTTGGTACAACAGCATCTAAAGTGCTTGCAAGGAAATATAAAACTATGGATAATTTAATGAAGGCTGATTCTGAAGATTTAAGTATGATAAATGATATAGGACCTATTGTAGCAAAAAGCATACAAGACTTTTTTAGCCAAGAACAAACAAGAGATTTAATAGAAAGATTAAAACTTGCAGGAGTAAATACTAAGATTTTAGAAGAAAATAATATTGATAGCAGATTTGAAGGAAAAACTTTTGTGTTAACAGGTGGATTAGAAGAATATACACGAGGCGAAGCAACAAATATAATAGAGAGATTTGGAGGAAAAACATCAAGTAGTGTATCTAAAAAAACAGATTATGTTTTAGCAGGTGAAGATGCTGGAAGTAAACTTATAAAAGCACAAAATTTAGGAGTTAAGATAATATCTGAAGAAGAATTTAAAAAGATGATAAAATAAATGATTATATAAATGGAGGTAAGTATATATGGATAAGACAGATAGAATAGAAGAGTTTAAAAGAAAAGTGATGATGCGGTATAACTTATAAAAGAGAAATACCACAAAAAATTAAAGAAATTATTATTAAAGCTTTTGAAGGTTTGTCAAATCAATATGATAGTTTACAATGTAATTCATCATACGCTAAAGAATATATAGAAGGAAATTTATCAATGGCTGAAAACGAAATAGCTAAGATTTTTAATGATAAGAGAAAACAAGTTCAAATAGAATATATACAAAATTTCTTTGGTACTTTGCAAAGAGATTTAAATAATAATTCTATTCAGCTAGAAGATAATGAAAATGATGAAAAAGTAAAAAAAGAAAGCATTGGACAAATGGAATTAGACAATCAGAATGAAGCAATGAATATCATGTATATAATAAAGGATTTATTAAAAGATATTCAATCAGCACAAAGAAGAATGTTAGATTATAATGGATATAGTATAGATAAAATAGATAATATAGACCAAAAAGTTAAACAGTTTATAGATGTATTTGTAATGAATAATGCAGATAAAGCAAATGAAATATTACAAGAAGATAATGAAGAATTTAAATCATGGTTATTGTCAGAATATGAAGAATATCTAAATGCTGAAAAATTAGCAAATAACAAAGAAGAAACGCAAAAAAATCCAAGACAAGAATTTGCAAATAAGTTAAATGCAAATATTATTAGTCAAGAGGAACAAAAAGATTTTGCTAAAAAAGCAAATGAAGACAAAGCAAGTGAAGGTAATGAAATGGTAGAAGCATTACCTGATGACTTGATTATTTAAGGAGGAAGCATGGAAAATTATACATTTGAAAATATGTGGGAAGACTTGAAAAATGGATATCAAATATATTATACTTATGTGGGAAATCGTTATCTCTTATTTAAAACAGCAGATAATTGCTATACACAAAAGTTATTATCAGATCATAAAAGAAATCCTCAACCTAAGATGCTAATGCTTACACTAAAAAGAGTAAAAGAAATGTTTCCATATATGGAGGATATTGAATATAAAATGATAGGAGAGTAAAAAATATGTCAACAATTATTAATGGAAAAGAACTAGCAAAAAAAATAAGATCGGAATTAAAGTTAGAGTGTGATGAACTGAAAAGCAAAGGAATTGAGCCAAAACTTGCTGTTATAATGGTAGGTGATAATGCAGCATCTAAAGTATATGTAAGAAATAAAAGTAGAGCTTGTGATGAAATTGGAATTAAATATGAAGAATATTTATTGGATGAAAATATCACTCAAAAAGATTTAGAAGATTTAATTAAGAAACTAAATCAAGCAAAAGATGTAAATGGTATATTGTTACAAAGTCCAATACCAAATCACTTGGATATAAACAAAGCATTTAAAGAAATTTCTTACATAAAAGATGTAGATGGATTTACACCATCTAGTGTTGGAAAATTAACTATTGGAGAGAATACTTTTATTTCATGTACACCTTATGGAGTAATGAAAATGTTTGAAGCATATAATATTGATTTAGAAGGAAAGGATGTTGTCATTATAGGAAGAAGTAATATTGTAGGAAAACCATTAATACAATGTTGTTTATCTAAAAATGCAACTGTTACAACTTGTCATTCAAAAACTAAAAATTTAGCAGAACATACTAAAAGAGCAGATATTTTAATTAGTGCTATTGGAAAAGCAAAGTTTATTACAGAAGATATGGTAAAAAAAGGTGCAGTTGTGATTGATGTCGGAATTAATAGAACAGAAGAAGGCAAATTAGTAGGAGATGTTGATTTTGAAAATGTAGAAAAAATAGCAAGTTATATTACACCAGTTCCAGGGGGAGTGGGACCAATGACAATAGCAATGCTTATGAATAATGTAATTAAAGCAACAAAAGAACAGCATAATGAAAAATCAACAATTTAAATATAAAAATTAAATATTTTGGGGGCATTAGTATATTTATAATGCTCTTTTTATATTTTAGAGGGAGGAAGAACTTGAAAGATTTAAATGAAAAGAAATATTGGATATGGTTATCACTTATACCGAATTTAGGAGTGAAAAGAAAACAAAAATTATTAGAAATCTATAAAGATCCTAAAATCATTTATAATTTAGAAGAAAAAGAATTATTAGGAGTACAAGGTATAGGTGAAACTATAGCAAAAAATATAATAAATGAAAGAATAAAAAGTGTTGTTGGTAAACATATTGAATATATGTTAAAAAATAATATTGATATTATTACTATTAAAGATGAAGAATATCCTGAACTTTTGAAAAAAATATATGATCCACCAATTAGTTTATATTGTAAGGGAAACAAAAACATATTAAATAATAAATCAATTGGAATTGTAGGATGTAGAGATGCTACTGATTATGGCAAAAGTTGTGCTAAATATTTTTCATATAATTTGGCAAATAAAGGTATTAATATAGTTAGCGGATTAGCAAGAGGAATAGATAGTTATGCACATATTGGGAATATTTGTGCAAAACTAGAAAAAAATTCTAATATATGCGGAAAAACAATAGCTGTTTTAGGAAATGGTTTAAATATTGTTTATCCAAAAGAAAATGAGTATTTAGAAAGAAAAATTATAGAAAGTGGAGGAGCAATTATTTCTGAATATCCACTTCGGTACTAAACCTAATAAAATGAATTTTCCTGCAAGAAATAGAATTATTAGTGGCATTAGTAAGAGTATTATTGTAATAGAAGCAAAAGAAAAAAGTGGAACTTTAATTACTGTGGATTTTGCTTTGGAACAGGGAAGAAATATTTTTGTTGTTCCTGGTAATATAAATTCTATTAATTCCGTTGGTACAAATGAATTGATAAAACAAGGAGCAAAGTTAGTTACAAATTATGAAGAAATTTTTTTGTAAAAGTATTGACTTTTGCAGTTAAATGGTTTATACTTTTATTTGTGCTAGATGCAAATAAAAGTGCACGCTCCCTTAGCTCAGTTGGTCAGAGCAACCGGCTCATAACCGGTGGGTCCAAGGTTCGAATCCTTGAGGGAGCACCA
>CANPZA010000067.1 GCA_947588915.1 uncultured Clostridia bacterium | reverse complement strand
AGGATTAGTACGTTCAGAAGGCAAAGAATATATTATGCAAGATGGAGATATTGTGCTATTTAAATTTAATGTATAGTGCATGTAATAATTTTGTAATATAAATGTAAAAAAAAATTACAAAAAAACTATTGACTTATTGCTTTTTAGAGTATACAATTATATTGTAAAAAAAGAAAAAAATTAGTATTTTTGTATTTTTTATCAAAATTACTTGAATTATACATGAAAATGTAGTATAATTTAATGTGGTTATAATAATACTAATATTAATATAGAAGTAAGGAGAATCAATATGAACAAATCAAATTTAATTAAATTATTTTCAATTTTATTAATAGGAGTTATGATTGTAATGTTTAGTACACAAGTATTAGCTGCAACAGATAATGGTTTTAATGAATTACCATTAAGTGGCAATAACACAAATACAAACAATACAAATAGGGCAAACACAAATAATACTAACACAAATAGAGCTAATACAAATAATACTAATAACACAGCAAATAGATCAAGTGTATACAATAATACTAATTTACCTCAAACAGGTATAGAAGATTCTATTCCAGTAGCTTTATTAGTTGTAGTATTTGGAATTTCAGCAGTATATGCTTACAAGAAAATTGGAGAATATAAAGATATTTAATTAAAATATTAAAGCTTTTAAGAAGATTATTCTTAAGAGCTTTTTTGTTTTGCACATATTACTATCCTATTTTCTCCAAAATTATCACAAGTAAAAAGAGTTAAGAGTTTTTCATTTTTATTATAATCAAAAATAGGAGAAAGGTTAGAAGCTTCAATTTCATACTTTTTATATATTAAGTAAATATATTTTTTACCATTATTGTCATAAATATATATTTCATCATCATTATTTAATATATTTATTTTACTAAAAAAAGTTGAATTATGATAATTATGCCCAGCAATGCATATATTACTATTTTTACTTGGATGTTCACCAGAGAATTTGCATGGTGCAATTTTTAATAATTCATCATTTAATTCAGAAAAGATTGGATAATATATATTTATTTTTGGTATTTCTATAATGCCGAAATAATCCATTTGAAGTTTCTTCTATTGATGAACTATTTTCTATATCTTGATTACTATATAATTTATAAATACTATAATTATTTATTAAATCATGTGATAAATTTTCTTTTTTAACTAAATCATTATAATAGTAAAAACCTAATAAGCAAATTATTGCAATAATGAAAATAGACATTATAAATTGTAGTTTAAACCAATTCTTTTTGTTTTTTGTTTTTTTATTTAATTTTGTAGAAAGTATCTGATTCATAATAATTTTATTGTATGTAAAAATAAATAAAAGATACCAAATTAAAAGGTATCTTTTTTAGTATTTTTTGAGATTTTTGGCATAATTTCAAAATTTATATCAAAACATTTAAAATCATATAATTCATTTTCTTCTAAACAATCTAAATATATATCTAATTCATCCAAATTTCTACATGCACAAATTATTATAGGGTTTAATTCATATTTAAACATTAATTCTAAACCTAAATCTAAAGCTTTAGTAATACTTCCATGTTCTTTATTTCTTATTAAATTAAAACTTTCTCTAAATCTAGAAATTGAAGAATTTTTAAATCTATCCAAAGGAATAACATATAAATCATCAATAACATCTTTCATTGTTTTATATTTATCACTATATTTTTGATAAATTTCTTTTACATCTTTATAGAAAAATGGTAAATATGCTTTTTGCTCTTTTTCAGAAACTGTAAGAATATTACGATCATCCTGATTTAAGTTATTATTTATTTTTATATTAATTTCCTTATTTATATTTTTCTTATTCTGATCTTTTGAATCTTTATCCTTTTTGTTAAAAAATAAAGATATAGTAGAATTTATAATTGATGTATTTATACTTTCAAATTCTAAAATTTTATTAAATAATTCATCTCTTTGTTTATTGTATTCTACAAGATTAGCCTTAATTTCATTTTCATTGTCTTCTAAACTCTTGTCATATAATTCAATAGTGTAATCTATATCTTTATTTAATTTTAATGATAAATTCTCAATATCATTCATCATATCAAAAGACTTTTTTAATAGGTTTATAGTATTATAAAAATTATCTAATTTACTTTTATCAATTGAATATGACATTTCAATCATATTTGTAATAAGATTTGATAACTCATTTTGTTTATTATCATATAAATTGATAATATTTTCCAAATTATTTTTTTCTTGAGTTAAATTATTAATCAAATTATTTTTTATAAAATTATCTAATTCATTAAAATTATAAAAAAACATAATAACCTCCATTTTTCTTCATTACTATTATATCAAAAAAAATGATAAATTATATTACATTTTTATTACAATTAAAAAACTTTGTATTGTAATTTTAAATATTTTATAATAAAATAGTAGTGGTGATGGATATGTTAGAAAATATAGAAGTATTATACCATAGTTGTATAAAATTTAATTATGATAAAAAAATATATGTAGATCCATTTGGAATAAAATATAATTATAATGATGCAGATATTATATTAATTACACATTCACATTTTGATCATTTTTCAAAAGAAGATATTGAAAAAGTAAAGAAAGAAAATACGATTATTTTAGCTCCAAAAGATTTATATAATAAATTACTTGAACTAAATTCCAAAATTGAAAATATCGTGATTGTCGAACCAAATAATGAATATGAAATATTAGAAATTAAAATAAAAACAGTTCCTGCATATAATATTAATAAAACTTTTCATCCAAAAGAAAATAATTGGGTTCGGCTATATAATAAATTTAGAAGGAAACATTTATTATATAGCAGGTGATACTGATAATAATTGCGATAATAGAAAAGTTAAATGTGATGTAGCATTTGTTCCTGTAGGAGGAACTTATACGATGACAGCACTTGAAGCAGCAGAATTTATAAATATAATAAAACCTAAAATTGCTATTCCAATACATTATGGTAGTATTGTTGGGAATGCAAAAGATGCTGAAATTTTTATTAAAAATTTAGATAATAATATTGATGGAGAAATCCTTATGAAATGATGTATAAAAAATATATGTAACTTAATTATATAATTGTTAAAATTTCATAAATACTTATAAAAATAAAAAATAAACAGCAAATATATACAGAAAATATCATTTTAAAACCAATTGATTTATATAATTGGATATAACTAATTATAAAATTAAATGTTTCACTGATTAATATTGATAAAAGATAGCCAGCAACACCTAAAACAGGTAATAAAAAATATAAAACAGTAATTGTAAGTAATAAATCTAAAATATTACAAAACATAACTTCAAATTGCTTATTCAAACCTTTTAAGATACTATCGATTACATTATCTAGATATATAAATAAAATTAGTGGTGAAAGTATTTTAATATATTTAGAACATTCTAAGTTTTTAAATATCAAAATACTTATTTCATTAGAAAATAAGAAAAAAATAATTGATATAGAAATAGAGAATATTGAAATAGTAAAAAATATTTTTTTACAAATTTCTAATATTCTTTTTTTATAATTTTTAACCATTAAACTTGTAAATTCAGGTATTAATAAATTACTAAAAGCCATGAAGAATACATTTGGAAATAAAATTACTGACATAGTCATTCCATTAATTTTTCCATATTCAGACAAAGCAATACTATAAGGTAGACCAAACAAAACTAATCTTGTAGGAATCATAAATTGTTTTAATGTAGATAATCCTGAACGGATATAAGATGTAATGGAAACAGGTAATGCTATTTTAAGAATTTTCTTTTTAAAGGTAATTTTATTAATTATAGTAGTAGTAATTTTTGATTTTTCAATTTTATATATGATTAGTAATAAACAGCATGAACATATTTCTGAAATAACATCAGCTAAAATAAGACATATACAAATAATTTCTACATTTTTATTATCATAAAAATTTAATAGAAATATACTAAATATAATTTTAACTAGTAATTCAAAAATTTGTGCAATAGCACTTTTATAGGCCTTTCTTACAGCAGAAAGATATCCATTTATACTACTTGAAATAGCAATAAAAGGAAGTCCGCCTGATATAAGATAAAGTGGAAAAGGAGAAATCATAGATTTTAACCAATTTTGAGAAATTATATTAGAAAATGCTATAATTAAAAAACTGCCTCCTAAACCTAATAACACCGAAAATATTAAACAACTTTTAACAGCTTTAAGTCCTTCTAGATAATTTCCTTTTTCAAATTGTTCTGAAACAAGATATGTACAAGCAATATTTAATCCTGAAGTAACTAATGTAACAAAAAATAGATATACAGACATAACCAAGTTGAAAACTCCGAAGTGCTTCTGAACCTATTTTATTTGAAACATATATACCAAATAGCATTCCAATGCTTTTCATAACAAAATTAGTTAGTGTTAATACAATTCCATTTATAAAAAATTTTTTTGTTCTTCTCAAAATATCACCATTAAATAAGTATTTATTTATATATTTAAATATGTGTAAATTAATAAATCTACTAGAAATTATAATGATTTTATGTTATAAATAAAGTAATTATTAATGGAGGTAATATAAAAATGAAAATAGGAATTGATTTAGATGGAGTAGTGATAGATAGTGAAACAACTTTTAGAACATATGAAGAAATATTTGATATTGATATACTAAAAGGAAATAATCTAATAGATAGGCAAGAGCCTAAATTTCAATATAGATATAATTGGACAGAAGAACAAGAAAAAGAATTTATTAAAAAATATTTTATAACTTGTTCCAAACAAAGCAGTTTGATGTCTGGGTTTATAGGAATTTATAATTTACTTAAAGAAGAAAATGAATTTATTGTTATTACTGCAAGAGGTGGATTTATAAAGGAAATGAAAGATGATGCAATAAGAATTTTAAATGAAAATAATATAGTATTTGATAAATATTATTGGAATATTGACAATAAGCTAGAAATCTGTAAAAAAGAAAATGTAGATATAATGATAGATGATGATTGGAGGATTATAAAAAATTTATCAGAAAATGGCATTAATACTCTTTATTTAAGAGACACTAATTTGAAAAAATTGGATGAAAATGAATATCTAAAAGAAGTAAACAACTGGGGAGACATATATAGATACATAAAAGGCTTTAATAAAATTTGATAAAAAATGTAAAATAGCTTTCAAAATTTACATAAATTCATATTATATATAGAGATAGTATGAAAGGAGGAGTATATAAATTTTGGAAGTAAAAGATAAAAGAATAGGATTTGCATTAACTGGATCATTTTGTACTTTTAAAAAAACAATACCTAAAATAAAAGAACTAGTTAAGAAAGAAGCTAAAGTAATACCAATTATGTCTTATAATAGCTATTTAATGGATACAAAATTCGGTAAAGCAGAGGATTTTGTTAGTCAAATAGAAGATATAACAGGTGAAAAAATAATTCATACAATTCAAGATGCAGAGCCAATAGGCCCTAAAAAACTAACAGATATAATGGTTGTTGCACCTTGCTCACGGAAATACAATATCTAAACTTGCATGTGATATTATAGATACACCAGTCTTAATGGCTGTAAAATCTCACTTACGAAATGGTAATCCTTTAGTAATTGCTGTATCTACAAATAATGGTTTGAGTGGAAATGCTGAAAATTTAGGTAAATTACTTAATAGAAGAAATTATTATTTTGTACCATTTAAACAAGATAACCCAATCACTAAACCAAGATCAATAGTATTTGATTTTGATTACCTTATAAAAACAATTGAATATGCATTAGAAGGAGAACAAATTAGTCCAATATTATTATGAGTATAAAAATATAGTATAAAGGGTGAAAATATGAGTAAAATTAAAAATTTAACCATTTTAGGAATTAGTATTTGGCAAATATTTTTTTATTTTATAATATATAGTTTTTTAGGATATATTATAGAAACTATATTTGGCATAATTACTATGGGAGTATGGCAATCAAGACAAAGTTTTATATATGGACCATTCTGTGGTATATATGGAGTAGGAGCGGTAGTAATTATTATATTTTCAAAATATTTTAATAAAAATAATTATACTTTATTTATAGGAGGAATTTTATGTGGTTCCATAACAGAATATCTAATTAGCTTTTTTGTTGAACTTATTTTAGACACAAGATGGTGGGACTATAGTAATAATATATTAAATATAAATGGAAGAATATGTTTACTCTATTCAATATTTTGGGGAATTTTAACTGTATTTCTAATAAAATATTTTAATCCAGTAATAGATTATATAATAAATAAATTATATGAAAAATTTTCACAAAGATTAATAAAAAGAATACTTTTAGCAATTATTATTTTCATATCATTAGATTGTTTGCTTACATGTTTTGCTCAAGATATATTTATAACAAAGATAACTATTGAAAACAATATTGAAATGAAAGATATTCAAAGGAGAAAATCTAGCTACGAAAAAATTAAAAATAACGAATTTTTAAATACAATTACAAATAAATTATTTAGTAATGAAAAAATGATAAAAACCTTTCCAAATTTAAAAATAAAGGACAAAAATGAAAATACAATATATATAGATAGTTTACTAAAGGATATAAAACCATATTATTTAAAAATATTTGAAAAATAAAAAAACGAGCATTTTTTTGAAAAACTATTGACAAAGAAAAAATGTTCGTATATAATCATCATATAAACGAACAAAGTTTCTTTTTAAGGAGATGGTTATATGAAAATAGTAAATAAGAAAAAATTTATAAAAACAATAGTAATCGTAATTGTTTTATTATTACTATTATGCTTAATAATTAATAATACTTATTCAAAAGCTAAAATATCTTATAAAGAAGATTATATTATAAAAGGTGATACATTATGGTCTATTGCAGTGCATGAAGTAAATACAAATGAGTATTATAAAGGAAAAGATGTTAGGAAAGTAATGTATGAAATTAAAAAAATAAACAATCTTGAAAGTAATAATTTAACAATTGGGCAAAAAATAAAAATACCTAGTATTTAAAAAGATTGTAGAATTTTTATCTACAATCTTTTACATATTTGCTAATGGATTTCTCTCAACTGCATCTCTTACTTGTTCATTACTAACATGTGTATATATTTCAGTAGTAGAAATGCTTTCATGTCCTAAAAGTTCTTGAAGTGCTCTGATATCAACATTTCCATATTGATACATTAATGTTGCAGCAGTATGTCTTAATTTGTGAACAGAATATTTTTTAGTATCTAAACCGAGCAATTTGAAGTTGTTTTGTTACAATACTTTCAACAGTTCTGTTACTAATCCTATTTTTTCTTTCACTTAAAAAAAGTGCTTTTTCAGAAAACTTATTATCATTCTTAATTCCTTGCTTTGGTCTAACTTCTAAATAATCAGAAATTGCCTTCATACAAGCTTTATTTAAATAAATAGTTCTTTCTTTATTACCTTTACCAATAACATTTAATTTACATTCACTAAAGTCAATATCATTAATATTAATTCCTACTAATTCAGAAAGACGCATACCGCAATTAAGAAATAAGGTAATTATAGCATAATCTCTCTCATAATTCCTGTTATCTTCATTTGATGTAACATCTAATAATTTTTTACTATCATCTAGTGAAAGATATTTAGGTAATCTTTTATCTAATTTAGGTGTTTCTAAGTCCTGAGCAGGGTTTACATCAATTAAATTAGCTTTTCTGCTTAAATAATTAAAGAAAATTCTTATTGTTGAGATCTTTCTAGCTCTAGTAGTGGATTTACTATGATATTCGCGAGTTAAATATGAAATAAAAGCATGAATATCATCTAAAGTAATTCTTTTTACAGTATCTATTGTCAAATCATTTATATTAATGTTTTTTAGCTCTGTTTCATTAGTTAAATGAAAATGTAATTTTATAAATCTAAAAAACATTGCTAAATCATAATTATATTCTTTTATGCTATTAGGTGATTTATTTAAAATAGTTATAGAATAGTCTAAAAATGAATTTATAAATTCTGGATTATCTTCTCGTTTAATCATATTTCATCCTCCTTGTGAAGTATTGAGTTAATTATATACCAAAAATATAAAAAAATAAATGATTTTATAATTAATATATCAAAATTCACAATTATATAGTTTATCTTTAGTATAATTTATGATATAATCCAAAGTATAAATTCTAATTAATAAAGGAAAGTGATTATATTGTCAAATAAAAAGCGTAGGAAAAATCAAACGAAATTTGATGAAGATGATTATGTTCCTAAAGCCTTTCGAAAAAATAAAGATAATAAAGGAATGGAAAAAGAAATTAAGAGAAAAAAACATAAAAAACGTAAAAAATTTAGACTAAAAAAATTATTACTTATTATCATTTTAGTAACTATTCTTATAGCAGGAATAAATTTGGGAATTTC
>CANPZA010000066.1 GCA_947588915.1 uncultured Clostridia bacterium | reverse complement strand
TCTTTTATTTCATCTCCATATATTGGATTTTGAATTTCAAATCCTTTTTCATATCTTGTTTCATCTGTTACTGTTCCTGTGTTTTCTAATGGCAATTTAATTTCTCTTGATTTAAAAACCTCATTCATTGTACTTACTGCATTTAATGTTCTTGGAAAACCTATAAAAGGTGCTAATTGATAAATTGTTTCTCTTATTTCAATTGGTGTTACTCCTACATTTAATGCTGCATTTAAATGTGCTGATAATTGTGGTAAAGTTTGTAATACTGCTAAAATTGTTACTGTAATTAATTCTCTTTCTTTCATATCTAGTTCTTGGCTACTATGAAATACATCTCCAAATATAAACCTTCTTAAAATTTCCATTAATTCATGATCTATTTCTGTATTTGCATCTGGCAATTCTCCAAATAATTTGTTAAAAACTTCTTTACTTTCTTCAAAACGATTCATTTTTTATTTCTCCTTTCTCTGACATTTTGTCAGTATTATAATATGCTAGTTCTGACATAATGTCAATACTTTTTTATGAATTTTTATAATTTTTTCAATAAAAAAAATAGCTTATGCTTTTACATAGCTATTTTCAATACTTATACATTAAGTATCTAACCTACAACTTACTATTTGTTGTTACGATTATATAATAGAAAACAGATAATTTCAACTAATTATCTGCTCTATAACTTGTAATTTTCTGTTACTCTATTGGTTCATGATATATTACTTCTTTATTATTCTTTTTTGCATATTCAATTTCATTTTTGGTACTATTTCCAATATATCCATCTATATTAACAACATATATTGCATCACTAATATCAATTTTCTTTCTATGAATTTTATCTAAAATGCTAGCATCAATACCTTCATATTTTTTTCCATCAACATAATAAACACATTGAATAACTGCATACCCTTCTTTTAATTCTAATTCTTCAGATATTTTCATCATTTCTTTTGAAAATCTCATACTTCCACAAATTGTTATTACCTTAATATCCATTATATTTTCTCCTTTCTAATCAACAACTTACTATTTTTCTTACAATTAATTAAAAATATTTCTAATTTTTCTTTCCAATCTTTCATTGATATAATTTTTCCTAGTTTTACTTGTCTTTCTGAATAATTAAGATACATTGATACTAAATTATTTAATTCAGTAATTTCTTCTTGTGAAAGGTAATTTTTTGCTATTGTTACATCTGTTTCAAGTATCTTTCCATCTGGTGCATTTTTCCAAGTTGTTAGTCCCATATTTTCTTTTTTACTTTTTCTTTTTATCAATTTCATGAAAATCTTATATATAAAAAATCCGATTTTAGCTTTCTTATATTTTTCCAAATCAACGGTAACAAAAATTCCAATGGCATAAACATCATATACTTTTTATAGTTTAACTTTATTTTTTTACCCCAGTATATTATAGCAATTACTCTTAAGTTATTTTTTATTTCTAGTTATTAATTTATCACAAAAAGCAAGTACTGCTGGCAGTAACATCAAAATTAAAACTGTAGAACATAGTGTACCTTCTGAAATTGTCTTACATATTTTTGCTGCAATAGCTGATGCAAAATTTGCAATAATCAAAGTTACTATAATAAGTATTGAGCTTGAAGTTAATATAGTATTTATCGATTTATTATATGAATCTATAATTGACTCTTTTATTCCTTTACTTTTTCTATGTTCAAGATAATATGATGTATACAAAATAGCATAATCGATTGTTGCTCCCATTAATATACTCTGAACAATAAGTATTGCAATAAAATATACATTTTCTCCTACAATTGATAATATTCCCATTGTTAAATAAACAGCTGTCTGTATTATTAATACTAATATTAAAGGTATAATGATTGATTTAAATGTAATTGCCACTATTATAAATATTGCTACCATTGTTATTATTGTTATTGCATTTAATTCATAATCAAAAGTTTGACTTATTTCATAAGACATAGGAGAATCTCCTATTACATAAAAATCTTCTAATCCTTCACCTAACATCTCTTTAACATTTTTTATAAATTCAAAGGTTTCTGGAGATTCTAAATCAAATTTCGTATTTAACACTATTCTTGAATAATTATCACCAATTAATAATTCTTTTGCATCTTCTATCATTGTTTTTGCTTCTGTTATATCATTTCTCATGTCATCTTCTATAAAATCCGTAAAACGCTCATCTTGTAAAATATCATCATTTAAAAAATTTACGAATTCTTCTACTGTCATTGCCCATGTATTATTATATTGCTTACTACTTCCATAATAAGTATAAAGCATTTTTACTGTATTCTTTTCTACATCATTGCTTAATTTGCTAATGATAACAAACATTTCATCTGCTGTATATTCAGTATTATTTATTGATGCATTCATAATATTATTTACAGTATTTAATTTTGACAATTTTTCTTCATCAAAATTACTTGAATATTCTTTATTATTAGCTACATCTTTAAGTAAAAAATTAACAAATTCTTTTAACGATATACTTGGATTTTTATTTATATATTTAGAATTATATAAGCCATAAAGTAAATCTGTATTTTCTTTTTCTATACCTAATAATGAAGACAATTCACTACTGCTATATTTTTTGTTACTATTAACTCCGTTCATAACTGTTTGAATTAGACTTAAATCCTTAATTGCATCATTTGATATTTTGTTTGCAAGTGCGATATCATTTTTGTGTGAGAGTACAAATTCCACAAATTCTTGAGGCGTTAGTGTTATATCATTTTTACTTGAAAGATATAAAATATATATATTTTTTGTACTACTAGTATCTATACCTATAATGTTTGAAAGTTCTTGATAAGTAAAACTTTTCTTATTTATACTACTTTCCATGATTGTATCTAATAATTGTAATTGTTTCATAGTATCTCCACCAATACTTTGATGTATTTGTTGGTTGTTTAATATTAATTTTACAAACTCATAAGGTGTGACTGTATCTTTTCCCATGTTCCCCATTATATATGTAATCTTTGTTTCATCTATACCAAGTAAATTAGATAGCTCTAAAGGTTTCATTTGTTTATTGATTGTTTCTATGTTACTAAATGTTGCTAATAATTTTATATTTTGAATTGTATTTGGATTAAAACTGTTTGCGTAATTACTATCTTTTAATACATTATCTAATACAAAATTCGAAAATTCTGAAATTGTCATCTTTATATTAGTATCATTTACAAGAATATAATATTTGTATAATTCATTCATTGTATTTTTATCAATTCCAAAGATTTTTGTCATAGAATTACTATCCATTTTCTTTTGTATTATTTGCCTGTTTGTAAAGTTTGATAATTTGTTTAGTTTTTCTTTGCTTCCAGTATCAATTTTCGTTGAATATTCTTTATTTGTAAAAACATCTTTATTCATGAAATTGATAAATTCATTTAGATTAATCTGTGTATTGTTATTTTTAGAAAGATAATAAATAAGAATGTCATCGATTTTACTTTTATCCATTTCTAATATATTTGCTATATCTATTGATGTTCTTTTTTTATCCATTGAAGATACTGTAACAAAATTTTTTAATCTTGAAATATCGTTTTTTGTTTTATCATCAATTTTTTCATTTGTTTTTTCGTTGTTATATGCCTCTGCTTCAATAAAATTAATGAACTCACTAAATGTCATTTTGTTGTTTCCTTCTGGATTATAATAATCATAATATAATATTTTTAATAAATAATCTTCAATAGTTACATCTGAACCTAAATCATTTAATTTATTATTCAATTTATCAACAACTAGTTTTTCATTGATTGTATTTCCATAAGCTAACACTTCATCTACTTTTTCATAATTTTCAAGGTTTTTCAAATATTTAGAAATTTTTTCTTCATCTTCGTTTTTATATATAATAGCTATTTGATTGTTTTCAACAAATATTTTATTTATTTCGTCTGATTGTGAATCTGTATAATTAATTCCCAAATTTCCTTTTAGAATAAAACTTCCAATAAATATTAATAGAAATAATGGAACTGCAATAAATCTTATCTTATAACTGTAACTACCTAATTTGTTTAAGTTAATTTTTGGACTTTTCTTTTTAGTTTTTACTATCCACTTATCAAACATTAATATCAAAGATGGAAGTACAAAGAAAATACAAATTAAACTAAATAATACACCTTTCGCTAGTACAAATCCTAAATCTTTTCCAATTTTAAAACTCATAAATATTAGTGCTAAAAGCCCAACTATTGTTGTAACCGAACTACTTGATATTGCTTGAAACGCTTTATATAGAGCATTTTTCATAGCTTTAACTTTGTCTTTTTCAATTTGTTTTTCCTGATTGTATCTATTCATTAACATTATTGAATAATCCATTGATAATGCCATTTGCAATATTGCTACTATTGAGTTTGTAATGCTTGATACATTTTGAAATATGATATTTGTTCCTTTATTTAGAACTACTGCCATCAATATTGATGTTAAGAATAAAAATGGTTCTACATATGATTCACACATTATAAGTAGTATAACTAAAGCACTTACAACTGCAAGTACAACAATCCAAAATGGTAATACTGATTTATTGCTTTCAGATACATCTCCACTGGTATAAATTGTGTAGTCTTTATATTTTTCTGTTATTTGATTATATATATCAGTTGCAAGTTTAGAGTCTGATTTATCATCTACTGTTATAACAAATAAAGTATAATTTTCTTTGTTATAATCTTCAGTATTGTCATAATCTACAGTTTTTACTCCCTCTATAGATACTAAATAATTTTTTATTTCTATTTTTTGCTCATCTACTAGATTTTCAAACATTAAATTTAGTGTACTTGTTTCTGTTTTTGAAAATTCTTCTTCCATGATATCCATACCAATTCTTGTTTCTGATGTATCTGGTAGATATTCGGCTATGTCATGATTAATTTTTACTTTTGATGATAATATTGCTGAAATTATTGTAAGGATAATAAATATGACTAATATAAAATGTCTTTTGTTTATTATGAAATCTGTAATTTTTCTCAAAGTGAATCATTCCTTTCTTTTTTGTCTGCATTATATTATACTATCATTGCTTTTCCAATGGAAGTATAATTTTTATAAAAGTGTCTAAATTTAGACGTTTTTGTGAAAATTGTCTTTTTGTTTTAATAAAACTGTGATATAATGTTTTATATATTTTTTTATGAAAGGGATTGAGTTATGAAAGTACAATATTTAAATTCTTCTTCTAATAAAACAAGGAACTTAATAAAAAGAACTTTTGCTGAGTTGATTAATGAGAAAAAACAATTGGATAAAGTAACTGTTACAGAGTTAGTAAAAAAAGCAGGCCTAACTAGAAGTACGTTTTATACACATTATGATAATATATATGAAGTTGCTCATGATTATCAATTACAGACAATCTCACTTTTATGTAGTGAAGATTTAAAATTACATTCAAAGCAAGATATTAATGATTATTTTGATAATATTATAAAATGTCTAAAAGATAATGCAGAAACATATAAATTGCTATTGTCCGCTGATGAATCCCTTTTGTTCTTGGAAAAATTAAAGAAGATCGCTAGTAAAAAAATTTATGACGCTTTAAAAGATACTTATATAGATAAGTATCTTAATCTTAATATTTCATTTCTTATGAATGGAATTTTAATGGAGGTTCTAAAATATTTTAGAAATGAGAGCAATTATTCATTGGATGATTTGTTATTTAATATGAAGAATTGGTTTGAGAAAATATTTAATTAGTATGTATAAAGCTTATTTTAAGAACATAAAAGTAAGCAATTTTCAATAAAACCACTTACTTTTATAGTTATAATTTTTTTATTATTTTAATTGCATTCCATCTTTAAATGCATTGCCCACTCTTTGATTTACTTTATAATATCCATGTGTATATGGGTCAAAAGCTATAGCATCTAATAAAGAAATATCTATATTATCTCCATTCATTACACTTTCTTCAGCTGTTACATTTATTACTTTACCTATTACTCCACAACCATATTTGTCATCTTGATATTCTATAAATTCACATTCCATGCAAATTGGAAATTCATTTATAATTGGTGCATCAACATTTTCTGATTTTGTAGCAGTAAGTTTACTATTTTCAAACTTATTTGGAGTATTGTTTCCTGATGCTATTCCTAAATAATCAGCTTCTACAACATGTTTAGAATCTGCAATACTTACTGTAAATGCTTTTCTTTCCTTAATATTTTTAACAGTTTTATGTGTTTGTGATAAATTAAGTATTACATGATTTCTTTCTAACATAGTTCCCCATGCTGCATTCATTACATCAATTGTGCCATCTTCATTATAGGTTGCAACCATTAATACTGGCATTGGAAAAATTGCCTCTGTAGTTTTAATATTTTTTCTCATATTTACCTCCCTATATAATTTTATTATTAGTATATCACTAAATATGTTTTTTACTATACTAAATAAATATTATTATAAAATAATTTACTTTTTCTTAAAAAATACTAACTTAAAGAAATGAATAGCAAATAACCAAAATGGAATTGTTAATATAATAAGTGTATGACTTTTTGTAATTATACTATAACAATCAGTATAAATTAGAAAGCCAAAAACATATATAAAGAAACTCGTTCGAAAAATATATTGAAAAATAATAGAAATTTTCTCTTTTTTAAGTATTAAAAATATACTTTCTCCTAATTTTGCACAAGCACATATTAAGAATGGAATTATAATAATTTTACCTAAAACTTTATTTTTTGAAAAAGCCCAAATTAAAATTATACTTGTAAATAAAGCAATTATTATACTTCTTATAATAATTAAAATATTTGATATATTTTTGTTTATATTTTCTTTTCCATTCATATATTATATATTCTCCCAAGTTTGTGAATTTCATCTATTATATTATTATTTTTTATCTTTTTTTATTCCTTTTAAAAACGCTCCGCGTAATTCCATTTTCAATTACTCCTTTTATAGTATCTCTTGTATTAAATCCTAAAACATCATCAACTTTATTTAGTGTTTCTTTTACTTTTTCAGTTCCACGTTCAGAAATAGTCGTTCCTGTAATTGCATCAGTAATTTTAGTCAAAAATTTTCTTGCTTCCATCACACCATTAAACGCAATAGTAAAATTATTCTTAGTAGTTTGTACATATACATTAGAACCTTTTTGTTGAACTTGTATTTTACCATTGTATATTTTAATTGTTTCTAACATAACTGTATCAATAACTATTGTTTCATTTTTGGTTTTTAAAAGTCCTATTTTAATAGATTTTGATTGTTCAAATATCATTTTTTTTGAAGTTAAAATTAGATTTGTAGATTCTTTTATATCATCACGTACAACAGAACCTTCATATAAAACTACTTCGTCTTCTTCTAATTCATAATTATTCATAAATACCCCCTATATAATTATAATAAATGTAATTTATAAATTTAATTTCCATTTACAAAATTTTTATATATCAACATATTAGCATAAATATAAACAATTATCAATCAAAATTAATAAATTCTATCTTAATTTTTATTATTTTGAATACTATTTTTTACTTTATTATGAGGTTTGTCCAACTGTACTTCTTTATCTATTTGTGTATAATAAACTACTCTATTCTTCCTCTTTTATGATGTCTTTTACACCAAAATATGTAGCGATAAAATATGAGCCATATATTATACCAATGATAATTACTGTTGCTATAACAGATGGTAATAAGTCATCTTTTGATGCTAATCCTGACATTACTGTTATCGCAAATTTTATTCCAAAAATAGAATGTATAATTGCTAAAATAAGTGGCATACCAAAAAAGATTCCTATTTGTCTAAATAATGCTTTATTAATCATTTTTTCATCACAACCAATTTTTCTTAAAATTGTATATCTTTGTTTATTATCACTACTATCTGTTAGTTGTTTTAGTGCTAAAATAGCCGAACTTGCAATTAAGAATATAATTCCTAAATAGATTGCTATAAATACTACTATCGTTGCTATACCTATACTTGCCTCCCTTAAACTAATTTTCGTAAATCCCTCTAATTCTATTCCATTAGCATTTAGTGATTTTATAAGATCTGAAGAATTACTATTTCCTGCAAATATTTTTTCTATTTCTTCTCTTTTCTCATCAGTTGTTGCATTATAATTTGCTGATAACAAATACATTTCTTTCATTTCATCTGTTAAAGGGCAACTATCTGGCACTAAAATAATTCCTGTATTTGTATGGCTTGTTGACATTGTAATAAATCCATCTTGACATTCATTATATTTTGATTTATATTCTTTTCCTGCAATTTTTAAAGGATAGTTTCCTTTTGCTAATACTCTATTTCTTAACTCTGTTTGACTATCAAAATCACAAAGAACAATATATTCATCTTCATTTAAGGTATATTCATTTATTCCATATAATTTTGCCATTTTATTATAATCAGATATTTT
>CANPZA010000065.1 GCA_947588915.1 uncultured Clostridia bacterium | reverse complement strand
CGATTGAAGCATCTTTTGCCTCATAATGAGACACCCGACCCTTTCCTTCATCTCCATATTGGAGACCAACAACTAATTTTACAGCCATTTTATTTTCTCCTTTCTGACCTTATTTAATTTAATCTTGGTCATATATTTTACTGTTTTACTGCGAAAAAATTATATCATAGAATTTACATAAAGTCAATTTATACATATAAAAAAAAGAGATTCAATTGAACTCTACCCCTTAAAGTAGACACTAATAAAAAAGAGGTGTATACTTTAAGGGGGTATTTTTATGGGTAATAAGAGAAAAACCTACTCAAAAGAGTTCAAAATTATGGTAGTAGAAGATTACTTGTCAGGGAAAAATGGAGGAATTGTTCAAATAGCTAAAAAATATGATATTCCAAAAGAGTACATGGTTACTTTATGGGTAAGAAAATATAATGAAAAAGGCCCAGATTCTTTAGGAGAAAATCGTGGCAAAGCTAAAGGAATTAGAAAAGGACGTCCAAAAAAGAATATGTCTGATAAAGATAAAATTAGATATTTGGAAGCAGAAAATGCTTATCTTCGTGAAATTGTTAAAGAACGAGAAAATATTCTAAAAAAAAAGAAATAATATTAAAACTTTCTGCCAAATATCCTACTAAAATACTTCTTGAAATATCTGGAGTAAAGAAATCTACATATTATAAATGGTTAAATAGAATTAATGTAAAAACCGAAAAAGATATTGAAGATGAAATAATTTTGGAAAAAATTAAAGAATTATATAAAAAGCATAAAGGTAGATATGGTGTAGATAGAATGACTCATGCATTAGAACAAGACTATGATATAAAGCGTAATCATAAAAAAATTTATAGATTAATGAAAGAAAACAATTTATTAGCTGTTATTAAGGCTAAGAAAAACTATACAAAACCAGGAGAACCTCATCCAAAGCATAATGTATTAAAAAGGAATTTTAATACAAGTTGTCCGTTTGATAAAGTGGCTACAGATATGACTGAAATAAAACATAAAGGAAAGAAGATATATATTTCACCAGTAAAAGATTTGAATACACATGTTATAGAAGCTAATGAAGTAAGTTACAATGCATCAATTTCAATAGCCATACAAATGCTAAATCAAATAAAAGACAAATCAATTCCAGAAGGAACTATATTTCATTCTGATCAAGGAAGTGTTTATAATAGTTTACAATTTCAAAAAATGCTAGAAGATAATAACTTTATACAAAGTATGTCCAGAAAAGGAACTCCAATAGATAACTCACCTATGGAAAGCTTTTTTGGAACATTAAAAAGTGAATTACTTTATAATCCTTTGATAGATATTAAAAATTGTAATATGATAGAAGAAGTTAAAAAATATATAGATTATTATAATAATGAAAGAATACAAAAATCATTAGGTTATTTAACACCTATGCAATTTAAACAAAAACAGTTAGAAAAGCAGAAAGTGCTACATTAATAACTGTAACACTTTCTGAGAGACTCTCTTTTTAATTTACTGTCCACTTTTTGGGGAACAGTTCAAATTTAATCTCTTTTATTTTGTTATCCATTTTACTAAATCTAAATTTGCTGGCTCTAATAACATCTCATGTTTTGGCATAACTCTAAAAGTATATCCATAGTTTCCACCTGTTGTTAATTCTATTTTAGATGTAAAATAATATTTTTTATTTTCATCATCTTGATCTGTCAATTTCATAGGTGTAATACTTACATTTTCTACTACTCCATTTTCTAAAATCTTTCCATAATACACTTCTACTGTCACATTTTCTATATCAATATTTGGGAGTTCAACCTCACATGCTACTTCAATATTATTTCCTGCATCTATTGTAATATTATCTAAATTATTTACTTGTGTAATTTTTATATCCTTCCAATTTGTATATAAGTCTTTTTTCCATGAATTATAAGCTGCTACATTATCAACATCTGAATAATATTTCTTTGTCAAATTGCAAAGTGGAATATATAAATTATTTGTATAATCTACTAACATCCTAGATGTACTATATTTTCCTCCTGTAGTTATAATAGAGTTTTTCATTAGTTCTATCCATTTCTTAGATATACCATTTTTATCTTTATCATAATAAATAGGTATTATCTTTTCTTCTAATGTGTGATACATACTTTGACTGTCTGCCACATCTTGTGCTTCATATGAATCATATTCTGCATTTGTTCCTATTGTCCATCCATTATTTTGCATATATCCTTCTGCCCACCATCCATCTAAAACACTAAAATTAATTACACCATTTACAGATGCTTTTTGTCCACTAGTTCCTGATGCTTCCATTGGTCTTCTTGGATTATTTAACCAAACATCTACTCCACTTATTAAATATCTTGACATTGATATATTATAATTTTCTAATATGAATATCTTTCCTTTAAACTGTGGCATCATTGATATCTCATGTATATATTTTATTAAATCTTGTCCTTCTTTATCTGCTGGATGTGCTTTTCCTGCAAATATAAGTTGAACAGGTTTATCCGCATTATTTAAAATTTGAGTTATCCTTTCTAAGTCTTTAAAAATTAAAGTTGCTCTTTTATATGTTGCAAACCTTCTTGCAAATCCTATTGTTAATGCATTTGGATCTAATTTAGAAACTATTTCATTTATTTCATCATAACTATATCCTGAACGCCTTAGCCTTTCAGTTGTATTGTCTTTAACTAATTTCAGTAATTTGATTTTTCTATCAACATGAACACTCCATAATTTATCATCAGGAATATTTCTTATTTTTTCCCATACATAATCTTGGTAAATATTATCTTGCCAATATGGAATTAAATATTTATTATATAATTCTTTGATTTTTGGTGCAAGCCATGAACAAGTATGAATTCCATTTGTTACATATTCAATTGGTGACTCATTTGCTGCTATATTTGGCCATATTTCTCCAAATAGTTCTCTTGATACTGCTCCGATGAAGTTTACTTACACCATTTTTCTTTCCTGCAATTTTCAAAGCTAATATTCCCATATTAAATCCATCATCTAAATCAACTCCTGGCTTCATTCCTAATTTTAGAAATTCTTCTCTAGATAATCCTAGTCTTGGCCAAAAATCTTTAAAATATTTTTCTACTAGTGCTATTGGAAAAATATCATTTCCTGCTGGTACTGGTGTATGTGTTGTAAATACTGTTTTTGAACTTGCTATATCTTTTGCAACTTCAAAAGATACTTGTTTTTCTTTAATTATATTTTTTATGATTTCCAAATTTAAAAATGCAGAATGTCCTTCATTCATGTGGTATATTGTAGGATTCAAGTTTAAATATTTTGTTAATAAGTTCACTCCTGCCATACCTAAAACTATTTCTTGGCGAATTCTCATTTCTTGGTCTCCGCCATATAGTCTTAAAGTTACATCTCTATCTTCTTCGTTGTTTTTTTCTATGTCAGAATCTAATAAATATAATTTTACTCTTCCTACATTTATCTGCCATACTTTTAAATATAATCTTCTTTTTGGAAATTTAACATATATTGTTAAATCTTCTCCTTTTTCATCTTTAACTGGATTTATTGGCATATCAAATAAATCTATATTAGTATATTCCGTTTCCTGTTGTCCATATCCATTTATCTTTTGGTTAAAATATCCTTGCTTATAAAGAAGCCCTACAGCAACTAATGGAATTCCTAAATCACTTGCTGATTTTAAATGATCTCCAGATAAAATTCCGTAATCCACCTGAATAAATTGGTATCGTTTGATCTAGACCGTATTCAGCTGAAAAGTATGCAATTAAATCATTTTTATTTTCTGGATATTTGTTTGAAAACCATGTATTCTTACTATTCATATAGCCTTCGAAATTTTCTACAACTTTATCATATTCCTTTAAAAATGAAATATCTTTGGATACTTTTTCTAATCTCTCTTGTGATACATTTTTTAAAAATTTGACTGGATTTTTGTTTGATTGTTCCCATAAATCTATATCTATTTTTTGAAATAATCTCAAAAATTCTGTATTCCATGACCACCATAAATTATTTGCTATTTCTGACAATTTTTCAATCCTTTTAGGTAATTGTGGATTTACAGTAATTCTATTGAACACGTACATTTTATTTCCTCCTTTGTAATTTTGCTTTGCTTTTTCTTTTTAATATACAATTATATTATCTATTAAATCTACCCTTTTGTCAAATGTTTTTATATATATTTTTAAAGTTTTTTAATCCTCTATTTAGGTATTATTATTAATCTAAAATATCCTTAAAATATCATTATAAGTAACATACAATGACAAAGCAATTAATATTGCAAATCCTGCTAATTGTATATTTATTTCAGTTTGTTGATTCATTGGTTTTCTCCTTATAGCTTCAATTAAAAGAATTAGTATTCTTCCACCATCTAATGCCGGAATTGGTAAAAGATTAGTTACTCCTAAAGATAAAGAAATTAATGCCATCATCTCAAAAAATTCTCTTATTCCATCTGTTTTTGCAACAACTTCTGAAATTCCTACAGGTCCCATCATTTGGTCTACACCAACATTTCCTGTGAATAATTGCTTTAAATTGTCAACAATTGAAACTAAAAACTCTCCTGTTTGCATTCCACCATTAATGCATCTATTTATAAATGTATCTTTTGCTGGCTTTAAATTTACACCTAGATAATAAGTTGATACATAATCTGGCTGTAGTTCTATTGTAATCTCTTTATTATCTCTTTTAATTACAAATGTCATAATATTTATATCTTTTTTTCCTATTTCCTCTAAAGCAATATTTCTATCTCCATTAATATCAATTCCATTTATTTTCAATAATATATCATTTGCCTTTATACCTTGTTTTTCAGAGCTACTTCCCCTTTCTACAGCAACTATTTTACATCTATCATCTAAATAAATTCCTGTTATCTTTGATTTAACTTCAGTTGGTTTTATATTATATTCTTTTATCTGCCCTTCCCTTTCTATCTTAGCTTTTATTTCTTCGCCTTTTGATTTGGATAATATTTTATCTAGATCTTTTTTACTTTGTATCTTTTTACCATTTAATTCTATAATTTTATCTCCTGATATTAGTCCTACATTTTTTGCTGCATATCCATCTATACATGAGTCTATTTCATTAGAAATAAATGTTCCTGATGTTGAAGATAGTGTAAAATATATGATTATTGCAAAAATAATATTTACAGTTGCTCCTGCAATTACAATTGCTATTCTTTTGGGGATACTTGCTTTAGAAAAAGATTTTTCATCTTCTGATCTTTCTTCTTCTCCTTCTAAACTATTATATCCTCCTAATGGTATTAGTCTTAAAGTATATATTGTCTCTTTCCCTTGTTTTTGCCATATTTTTGGTCCAAATCCAATAGAAAATTCATTAACTTTTACTTTACACATTTTTGCAACAACAAAGTGTCCTAATTCATGTATTGTAATTAAGACACCTAATAATATAATAATTTTAATCGCTGATATTAAAAATGATATCAATTTCAATCCTCCATTTATAATAAAGTAAATAAACTATAGGCAAATGGTGCTAAAAATATTAAACTGTCTATTCTGTCTAACATACCACCATGTCCTGGTATTAAATTACTATAATCTTTTATTCCTACATATCTTTTTATACTAGATGCTGCAAAGTCTCCTATTTGCCCTACTAAACTTAATATTATTCCTACGCCTAATATAAATATGTAAGAGTAATTCATTTGTAAATATCTATTTATAAAATATGTATATACTAACATTAATATTATACTTCCTATTGTTCCTCCTATGCATCCTTCAATAGATTTTTTAGGACTTACTTTACTAAATTTATGTTTTCCAAAATATCTTCCTATAATATATGCAAAAATATCTGTACCCCAAGCTGCAAAGATTGCATACCATATAAGTATTTTACCATCTTTCATACCATCAATAAATGCTACAAACATGATAAAAAATACTACATAAAATATTCCTATAAATGTATATGCTATATCTTTAAAATTTGTTTTCATGTCTGTTGCAATTACTTGTGCAAATAAAATAATTAAGATAGTTGGTACACTAAGTGTAACTATCATATTTAAGTACTCTTGTGGTACTATATGAATTACAGCAATACTAAGGCAACTCAAATATCCTACCCATTTAACTGGATTTGATACTTTTTTTACTGCATTAAAATATTCGTTCATACTAAGAATTGCTATAATTGACAAAGCAAAATCTACTAATACTTTATCTCCTAGTAATAATACTATTAATACTAATGGAAAACCCAGTAAACCTGAGGTTAATCTTTTTACATCCATAACTTTCTCCTTTTATCCTGCTCCAAATTTTCTTGTTCTTTTTTGATATTCTATAATTGCATTATCTAAATCTTCTTCCTCAAAATCAGGCCAATTTTTATCTATAAATAGTATCTCTGTATATACTAATTGCCATGGCAAAAAGTTACTTAATCTCTTTTCACCACTAGTTCTAATCACTAAATCTGGATCTGGTTGGCCTTTTGTATATAAATTATCAGATACCATCTTTTCTGTTATATCCTTTATATCTATTTCATTTTCCTTTACTTTACTTGATATTTTTTTTATTGCTTTTACTAATTCATCTCTTCCACCATAATTTAATGCTATATTAAATGTTACACCTGTATTATTTTTAGTTCTTTCCATACAGTTTTTAATACTTTTTTGCATTCCACTTGATAAAACTGATATGTCTCCTAATATTTTTACTTTAATATTTTCTGAATCTGCTCTTTTGGAATAATCATCTAAATAATTCTGAAGTAAAATCATTAGAGCTTTTACTTCATCTTCTGCCCTTTTCCAATTTTCTGTTGAAAATGCATATACCGTAATATATTCTAAACCTATTTTATTTGCATATCTTACTATTTTTTCTAAAGTTTTTGCACCTTCCTTATGTCCAAGATTTACCGGCATACCTTTTGACTTTGCCCATCTTCTATTGCCATCCATAATTATTGCTATATGTCTTGGCATAGTTTCCTTTTTAAATTCCATTTTCCCTCCTATAGCTTTTTCCTGATTTTATTTATTTCGATTTTGTATATATAAAGCTAATTTTCTTAAGAATTCTGCTTTTTCTCCATAATCAACTAATTGTTCTATTGCTTCTTCTACTGTTTTATTTAAAATTTCTTTTGCTCTTTGTAAACCATACTGAGAAACATATGTGCATTTTCCTAATTCTTTATCATTTCCTACAGGTTTTCCTAAAATTTCTTCATTTCCTTCTTCTGATAGTATATCATCTTTAATTTGAAATGCTAGCCCTATCTTTTCTGCATATTTGGTTATTTTTTCTAAATCTTTCTCATTACAATTTGCTAAAATTGCTCCTGCTCTTGCACTTACTTTAAGCATTGCTCCAGTTTTATTTTCATGTATATATTTTAATTCTTTTTCTGTAATTGTCTTTCCTTCTACTTCTGTATCTATATATTCTCCAGCAATCATTCTGTCCACCGCTTCTGTGTACTCTTTTAAGATTTTAGATTTTATCAGCATTTCTTCTTGGTTTGCTTTGTTTAAATCTTTGGCAATTATCAAATATGCATAATTAAGTAATCCATCTCCTGCAAGAATTGCTGTTGCTTCATTAAATTGCTTATGATTGGTTGGTTTTCCATGTCTAAAATCATCATTATCGATACCTGGCAAGTCATCATGTATTAATGAAAAATTATGTATCATTTCTATTGCTACTGCATATGGCATACATTTTTCTATATCTTCTTTGAATAGTTCATAAGTTGCAATTATTAAGATTGGTCTTAGTCTTTTTCCTCCTGCCATTAAACTATATTCCATAGAATTATTTAAAGTTTCTTCTGGACATTTTTCTTTTCTTAAGTATTTTTCTAATTCTTTATCTATTATCTCTTGATATTTATTTAATTTTTCTTTAAAATCCATTTTTATTTCTACCTTTCAATAATATTAATTAGAAATAACTTAAAACTTTATACTGACATTACCTCTTTTTCTTTCTTTTCTAATATAGTGTCTATTTCTTCAATATTTCTATCCGTGATTTTTTGTATTTCATTTTCTGCTTGTTTTAATTCATCTTCTGTCATTTCTCCATTTTTTTGTGAAGCCTTTGCTATGTCTAAACCATCTCTTCTAATTGAACGAATTGCAACTCTTGCATCTTCTGCCATCTTTTTTACATCTTTTACTATTTCTTTTCTTCTTTCTTCATTTAATTCTGGGAAGGCTAGTCTTATTACTTTTCCATCATTGTTTGGATTTATTCCAATATCAGATGCTAAAATTGCTTTTTCAATTTCTTTTAAAATGCTTCCATCCCAAGGTTGAATGACTATTAATCTTGCTTCAGGTACAGAAATTCCTGCAACTTGATTAATTGGTGTTTGTGTACCATAATAATCTATTTTTATCTTATTTAATATTGCTGGATTTGCACGACCTGCTCTTACTTCTGATAATTTTTCACTAAAAACACTTATTGTTTTTTCCATTTTTTCTTTTATATTTGTATAATCCATAACTTTCTCTCCTTTTTATTATTAAATATAGTCATTTGCAAAACTCTAAAAGTCTTGCAAATACTTGACTTTTTTTGTTATATATATGTTATTTTTCTCCACT
>CANPZA010000064.1 GCA_947588915.1 uncultured Clostridia bacterium | reverse complement strand
TTATACCGCTTCGGTTTATTCTCTAAAGGATTCTATTGTTTACTTTTCAATGTACTTTTTATGTTCCGTAAAGTTACAGAACAATTTTTATTATACGATACTTTTTTTTGTTTGTCAACACTTTTTTATAAATTTTTTTATAAAATTTTTTTAAAATTTCTACAAGTTATTTTTACTAATTTTAAAGCAATTAAAAAAGGCTAGAATTGATTAGATTTTACATCAATTTTAGCCTTTTTATTATCTTTCTGTTTCTATTATTGTTAATAATATATCACTTATTAATCCAGTTTCATTATTATATTCTATTGTTGCATTATATTTTCTACTTTTATTATTTTCAATAAATGTAGTTAATGTTGTAGCCATTTCTTCATTTTTATTAAATCTATCTAGCTTTAATTTTAATTGTGTATTTGAAACAACTTCTAATTCTATTAAATTATCTTTTACTGCATTTATTAAACTTAATATTCTATCGCTTTCAAGATTTTCTCCTTGTAGCATTTCAAATTTTGAATTAAATCTATTCCTTTCTGTCTCAGTAACTCCATTTCCTTCTATTAATTGTTGTTCCTGAACAAATCCAATTGCTAACAATACTTCTCTTAAATCATTTATATTTATTTGCGTAGTTGTTATTTCCTCAATTTTTGATAAAACTTCTTGACCTACTTTATCAAAAATTATTTTTTTCTGTTCTGGTTCTAATTCATTTAAATTAATTGAATTCTCATTATTCAATATTACTTGATCATCAAAATTATTTACTGTTTGCATTAATTGTTCTATGTTCATTTCAACACTATTTGTATTATCTTCATATCCACAAATAATATTTCTTTGGTATTTATTATTATTCATTTCTTCTTTAATTAAAGTATCATACGTTATCGTTTCATCATTTGTAATTTTTTCAAAAGTAATATTTGTTTGCTCATTATTTTTATTATAAGTAAATCTGTTTTCTTCTTCATTTTCCATATCTTTATATGATAATTGTATATATGAGTTTTCAGATAATAATGAGTTTAAGGTTATTTCATAATCACTTCCGGTAATTACGGTTTTTATTGTCTTTCCTTTATTTTCATAAACAATTACTTTATATTCATCTTGTCCAATATTATTTTGATTTATTTTTTCTATTTGTTTTTCTATATTTTCTACAAAATTATTTCTTAATGATGAAACTTCTCCATCGGTAGTTTGATATTGTTCTAACATCTCTTGTATTTTGTCTATTCTAGATAAAATTATTTCATCTTGTTTTAATTCTTCTAACATTTTTATATATATATTATTTAATTGTTCTTTTGTTAATGTTAAAATATATGCATTGGCATTTATATTATTTTCATTAATTTGCACTGTTTGATTACTTTGCTTTGAAAAATTGTCTTTTGATATATTTTTTGCTATTATATTAGAATATTTTGTTTTTAGATTTTCTTTTTCATTTTCTAAAAATTTTAAAATACTATCAAAATTATTCTCAAATTTTATTGAATCTGGAATTTCAGATGTTTCAAATAATTCTTTTAGATTTTCATTTTTAGCTACTAAATATTGATTAAACATATCAGAAAATTGTATTCCATATAAGTTATCATTTTTTATGCATCTTATTTCTGCAATTTTTTCATCATTAGCTCGCAATAGATTTATATCTTTATGGTCATAATTATTAGCATTGTCTGTTTGTCCACTTATTTGCAGTTTTAGTTGATTAATAGAATTATCTTTATTTTCTAAAGTTGTATTTTTATTTTCAGTATAATTTATTGTTACTTCAGTTTCAGATATATATTTATTCTCTTTTATTGAATCAATATACTCACTTTTTCCAATTTCATTATATAAGTTCTCAATGCTTTCAACATTTTTTCCTATATATTTAGCAAATAATGTTGAACTAGACTTAAAAGCATCTGTATATATATACATTGCAACTAATGCAGATATTATTATTAATATTAAAATTACTATAGATGCAATAATAAATGCTCTTCTTTTTTTTCTTGGCATCATAATAAAATTCCTCCTTTAATATATATCTTTATTATATATTTATAATATTTCTTTATCAATATTTTTTATGAAATTATTTTAATTTTTGTTTCAATACTTCATATAGAATAATTCCTGTAGATACTGATGCATTTAATGATGTTATTTTTCCTTTCATAGGAATTTTTATTAAGTAATCACAATTATTTTTTATTTTTGGTCCTATTCCTCTTCCTTCGTTTCCTATTACTATTCCAATAGGTCCTGTTAAATCTTGTTGATAATAATATTTATCTGCATTTATATCTGTACCACAAATCCAAAGTCCTTCTTTTTTTAATCTTTCTATTGTGTCTGACAGATTTGTGACTCTTGATATTTTCATATGTTGTACAGCTCCTGCAGATACTTTGTTAACAGTAGCATTTACCATAGCAGATCTTCTTTTAGGTATAATAATTCCATGTACACCAGCTGTTTCAGCAGTTCTAATTATTGATCCTAAATTATGTGGATCTTCTATTTCATCTAATATGAGAATAAATGGGTCTTCTTTTCTTTTTTTTGCAATTTCCAAAATATCTTCAATTTCACAATATTCAAATGGTGGTACTGTTGCAATTACACCTTGATAGTTATGTGTTTGTGCCATTTCATCCATTTGCTTTTTATCTTTTTCTATTATCATTACTTTATTTTCTTTTGCTTTTGCAATAATTTTGAAAATTGAACCATGTCTTTCTCCTTTTGTTATAAATATTTTATTTATGTCTTTTCCACTTTCTAATAGTTCTAATACACTATTTCTTCCAACAATAATATCAGTATCTTCTCGTATATTTTCATTTATATATTTTTTACTATTTTCTTTCATTCTTAATCCTTTCTTTTGGCTAAAACTTACTTATTTGATTTTTAGCATGATTAATGGTATACTATAATTATACTAAAATTAGGGAGGTAATCATCATGAAGAATCTAGCAATGCTTTTGACAATCATTCGGACAACTGTAGCAGGAGTGCTTTGCTATATGTGTTGCAAAATCATAGGCAACCCCGTTGGCATTGTAAGTGGAGTTTGCAGTTGTATTGCATTATTTTTTATCAGTTTTCTGTTTAATTTAACAAGTATAATATTAACTGATAAAAAAGGTGCATACCAGAATTTATTTCTTGCTATAGCAAACTTTTTTATTAATTTAGCACCAATGTTTTGTCTATTTGCAACTGGGCATGTCATTTGTGCAGTTTTTATTTTAGCAATTGCTATAATTACTGCAATTCTTGAATATGATGAGTGAGCCTAACTGTTAGGCTATGAATTGGGTATTCTCTTCGGAATACCCGATTTTCTTTTAACTTTTAAATAAAAAGTTAGTCTTCATCGAGTTTAAGAACAGATAAAAATGCTTCTTGTGTTATTTCTACATTTCCAATTTCACGCATTTTCTTTTTACCTCTTTTTTGCTTTTCTAAAAGTTTTTTCTTTCTTGTAATATCTCCTCCATAACATTTAGCAAGTACATCTTTTCTCATTGCAGATATGGTTTCTCTTGCAATTATTTGTCCACCTATTGCGGCTTGCAATGGTATTTTAAATAGTTTTCTTGGTATAACTGTTTTTAATTTTTCTACCATTTTTTTGCCTTTAGCATATGCATTATCTTTATGTATGATAAAACTTAATGCATCAACTTGTTCTCCATTTATATATATATCTAATTTTACTAAGTTTGCTCTTCTATATTCTTTAAATTCATAGTCAAAAGATGCATATCCTTTTGTTTTAGATTTTAAATTATCAAAAAAATCATAAATGATTTCATTTAATGGCATTTCATAAACAAGTGTTACTCTATTTTCATCTAGATATTTCATATCAATATAAATTCCACGCCTATTTTGACACAATTCCATAATATTTCCTACATATTCCTTAGGTGTCAAAATATTTGCAGTAACAAATGGCTCTTCCATATATGATATTTCTTGTGAAGATGGTAAATCTCCTGGATTATATAATTCAATTATTTCACCATTTGTTTTATATACTTTATATATTACAGATGGCGCTGTTGTTATCAGTCCTAAGTCAAATTCTCTATCTAATCTCTCTGCAATTATTTCTAAATGAAGTAATCCTAAAAATCCACAACGAAATCCAAATCCCAATGCTTGAGATGATTCTGGTTCATATTCTAATGCTGCATCATTTAATTTTAACTTTTCTAATGCTTCTTTTAATGCCTCATATTGACTTCCATCCATTGGATACAATCCACAATATACCATTGGTGTTACTTCTTTATATCCCTTCAGTGGTTCTAAAGCTGGTTCATTTTTTAAAGTAATCGTATCTCCTACATGTATATCAGACAAATTTTTAATGCTTGCTGCAATATAACCGAACTTCTCCCGCTTCTAATTTATCAGTTTGCATATAAGATCCTGGTAAGAAATATCCTACTTCTGTTACTGTAAAATTCTTTTTAGTTGCCATCAAGTAAATTTCATCTCCAACTTTGACTTGTCCATCAACTACTCTTATATATGCAAGTGCTCCTTTATAATTATCATAATAGGAATCAAATATTAAACACTTTGTTTTATCATTTATATTGCCTTTTGGAGCAGGTAGATCTGTAACTATTCTTTCTAATACTTCTTCAACATTTAATCCTGATTTTGCAGAAATACATGGTGCATCTTCTGCTGGAAGTCCTATTATATCTTCTATTTCTTTTTTTACTTCTTCTATCCTTGCATTTGGTAAGTCTATCTTATTTAATACTGGTAATATCTCTAAATTATTATCTATTGCTAGATACACATTTGCTAAAGTTTGTGCTTCTACTCCTTGAGTAGAATCCACTACAAGAATTGCACCATCACATGCAGCTAAACTTCTTGATACTTCATAATTAAAATCTACATGTCCAGGTGTATCTATTAAATTAAATACATATTCTTCACCATCTTTTGCTTTATAAATCATTCTTACTGCTTGAGATTTTATTGTTATTCCCCTTTCTTTTTCTATATCCATATTGTCTAGAACTTGACTTTCCATCTCTCTTTTAGACAATACTCCTGTCATTTCAATTAATCTATCTGCAAGTGTTGATTTTCCATGATCTATATGAGCAATTATACTGAAATTTCTAATTCTATCTTGTTTCATAATTCCTCCATGCTTATTTCTTATATTCGTTATTTTACCATACAAATATGAAAATCTCAATAGATTAATTGTTTTAAGTTACAGTTTTTTAAGAATATAAAAAATAAATTTTTCTTTATGAGTGTCACTAACGCAACTCCTTTTTGATTTTTAAATTAGTTTATTGTTTCTTCAATTTATATAATTTATCTTAAAAAAAGCAAAATAGTTCTGTAATTTAAAAATCACATTTATATTTTGCTTTTCTTTCTTATATTTAATCTTTAAGCAACCAATCTAACACATTTATCTTCTTTATTCCATCAAAATCAGCATCTAGGTCATCATCTAGTGTTAATATATATTTAGGATAATTATCTTTTATTTTTTTCAATGGAGCTAATTCTCTTTCTAATACACTATTATTACCATCAATAGTTTCTCTTGTAGTTAATGCTACTTGATAATAAATTGTATTTTCCAAATTTTTTGCTACAAAATCGACTTCTAAATCATCATATTTTCCAATATAAACTTCATATCCACGCCTTATTAATTCAAGATAAACTATATTTTCTAATATATGTCCCATATCCTTACCAGAGGCTTGACCTAACATATAATACCTAAGACCTATATCTACTGCATAATATTTCTCTTGTGTTTTTAAGAATTCTTTCCCTTTTATATCATATCTGTTTGCTTTATATACAATATAACTATCTATTAGTGCTTGTACATATGTTGAAACTGTATTATATGAATTGTTTTTCTCTAGTCCTTCTATATTGTCACTTATATTTTTCATGCTTGTTCTATTTCCTATATTATCATATAAATACTTAGTTATTCTTTCTAAAGTATTTTTATCTGTTATTCCCTTCCTTTGCATTACATCTTTAAATAAAATTGTATTATATATTCCATCTAAAAATAAATTTATATTTTCTGGATTAATTTTAAATAATTCTATTGATTGTGGAAAGGAACTATATTGTAAGTAATCTCTAAATTTTCTTGATATATCTGTTTTATCTTGAAAAGCTGATAAATATTCTTTAAATGATAATGGCAACATTTTGATTTCTATATATCTTCCTGTAAGTAATGTTGCGAGTTCTGATGATAAAAACCAAGCATTTGAGCCAGTTATATATATATCTACATCTTTATTAATAAAAAGACTATCTACCGTTTTTTCAAATTCCCAAACATTTTGAACTTCATCTAGAAATATATATGTTTTTTTGCCTTTTACCAATTTTGATTTTAAATATTTATATAATTCTTTTCTATCTTGTAATCCTTCATAATCTGCATCTTCAAAATTAATTGATATAATTTGATTATCTTTTACTCCATTTTCTTTTAAATAGTCTTGGAATAATTCTAATAAAGTAGATTTACCACATCTTCTAATTCCTGTTATTACTTTTATAATCTGTTGATCTTTGAAGTTTCTTAATATAGACAGATAATTTTCTCTTTTTATTCTTTCCATAAAATCTCCTCCAATTATTTTTATTATACTATTTTTTATTATTATAGTCAAGTTTTTTCAAAATTATGAAAAAACTTTTGTGTTTCAATAATTTTTTGGAAATTCTATTTTTTATCTAATATTCATTGTCAGTTGTTCTTAATTACCCTATTTTTTGTGTTTCGTTTTTTGATATTAAAAATTTATCTTTTATTGTTATATATAGTTTTCTAAACCATCACATAAATTATATACTTTTTCATATCCAAGCTTTTTAAGTAATTTTTGTGCTTTTGCACTTCTATGTCCTGTACTACAATATACAATAATATTTTGAGATTTATTTGGTAAAATCTCTTTATATTTTTTATTAATTTCATATACTGGCAAAGAAACTGCATTATCTAAATGTCCTTCTTCAAATTCTTGAATACTTCTTACATCTAAAAGCATGCTACCTTCTTTAACCATTTTTTCTAACTGCTTAGTTGTAATTTCTGTCTCACAATAGCATCTATTTTTATTAATTAATGATTTTACTTTATATAACATTTTTCTTCTTCCTTTTTTAAAAAATTACATATATTTTATTATATGCTATCTCTTTACAAAAAGTTATCCACACCTTTTCCCCATTTTTCATTGAATTTTTTCACATTAATTATCTATTATTTTTTTACAAGAATATTACAATATTATTTCAATATTCTTATATCTCATTTTCATTATTTTTATGAAATAGACATTATTCGCTATTCTTTTCGCCATCTTGCTTACATTTATTACAAATTTGTTACAATGTTGTTACATTTATGTATCCTTTTCGATTTTATGTATATTATTTTTTTGTTGATTTTCTTTTTATCTTTTTTATTTTTTTATGTGGATACTGTGGATAACTTTGTGAATAACTTAAAATAGTACATTTTAGTTTTCAAGTTGTTCACAATTTGTTTAGGTTACAATAATATTTTTAAATTATTTTTATTTTTATACTTTTTATGTGCACTCTTTTTTTATAAATAAGCAAAAAAGTAAAACATCTAAAGTACTTGATATTTCAAGTTTTTTAGATGTTTTGGTAATTATAATAATTACATAATTTTTTACTTTGTAAAAAAATAATATATTATTCCTATTATTTCCAATATAGTTATAAAAGGAAAACCTATAACAAAATTTAATTTTTGTGTCTTATGTCTAAAAGTATACATACCAGCAATCGTTCCTATTCCTCCTCCTAAAGCTGTAACTATAAATAATGTTTTTTCTGAAATTCTCCAAGAGCCTTTTTTAGCCTTGTACTTGTCTAGCCACATAATGAAAAATCCAAATATGTTGATTGCTAATAAATATAATAAAATATTTTGTGTCGTGAAGATTTCTTCAAAATTGATTGTATTTTGTTGTAACATTTTATCCTCCTTGTTTTATTTATAAATCTATATTTTACAGAAAAGGTAAAGCGGTGCCTGTCCCAACTTTACCCTTAAGCGAATAGGCTTATTTGATTGCTTTGGCTCATTCCTTCTAGACATTTGAATTTTTTTAATAAGTCTGTTACTGAGTTTCCTACTTTTGAACGTATTTTTAGGTCATCTATTGACATGAATTTTCCGTTCTTCTCTTGCCTTTGCAATTCCTTGTGCTGCTACTGTTCCAAGTCCTGGTATGCTGTTTAATGGTGGCCTAATTCCTCCTTCTTCTACTAAGAATTTAGTAGCATCTGATTTGTAAAGATCTATTGGCAAGAATTCAAATCCTCTTTCATACATTTCTAATACTAGTTCTAGTATTGAATACATATTTTTATCTTTTGTTGTTGCATCATTTCCTGCTAAGTCTATTTCTTTCATTTTGTTTTTTACTTTTTCTTTTCCAAATATCATACATTCACTGTCAAATTCATCTGCTCTTATTGAAAAATATGCTGCATAATATGCTAGAGGTTCATGTACTTTGAACCATGCTATTCTAAATGCATTTGTTACATATGCTGCTGCATGGGCTTTTGGGAACATGTATTTTATTTTTTCAC
>CANPZA010000063.1 GCA_947588915.1 uncultured Clostridia bacterium | reverse complement strand
TTCATATTTATTTAAAAATAATTCTGGCATTGCTTGTCTAAATTTATATATACTTTGTTTAACATCTCCTACCATAAATATATTATTTTTTCTTGATATTGATGTTAATATATATTCTTGTACTAAGTTACTATCTTGATATTCATCAATTGCTATTTCTTCATATTTATTTTGGTATTTCTTTATTGTTTCTTCTGAACCACTTAAAATTTGAAGTGCAAAATGTTCAATATCATTAAAATCTACTATATTTTTTTCTCTTTTACGCTTAGAAAATTCCTTATCAAAATCTAATATCAAATTTTCTAATTTTACTAAAATGTTATACATATTATAAATATCTTGATTTGCATCAAAAGAATTACAAATCAATATTTTATCTAATACTTTTGATAATTTCTTTTTTACTTCATCTCTGGTCTCTTTTGCTATTTCCTTTATAGGTAATTCACATTTTTTTCTTGGCCATACATCAAATTTCATGTTACTTACTACTTCATATGCTTTATCCCAATTTTTTAAATTATCTTTTAAATTCTGTAGCATTTCTATATCATTTATTATTGTTTTACAAAAACTTTCTAATTCTTCATCAAATGATAAGTCTTCTTTTATTTTCTCTAATATTGATATATCATCAATTAATTCTTCTTCTATTTGCTCTAGTAAGATTTTTCCCCAAGGTGTTTTACTAAAATCTTCTTCTAATTTGTTTTCTAAATTAAACATTTCTATTTTTTCATTTAACCATTTAGAAGGAAATGGATGACTTTGTATATATGTATGTATTTTTAATATTAGCTCTTTTAATGGAGTATCATCTCTATAACTTGTATATGTATTTAATAATTTTATAAAATCTTTATCTTTAGATTCATATTTTAATTCAAATATATCTTCTATTACCTCTTGTTTTAATAATTCTATTTCTGTCATATCTGCTATTCTAAAATTTGGAGATATATTTTCTAATTCATAAAAATTGTTTCTGACTATTTCTAAACAAAATGAATCTATTGTACATATACTTGCTTTATTTAATAAATTTATTTGTCTTTGTAGATTTTCATTTTCAGGATCTTTTTCTAGTTTTTTATATATTGCATCTAATACTCTTTGTCTCATTTCAGAAGCGGCACTATTTGTAAAAGTAACTACTAATAATTTATCAATATCTATTTTTTCATTTATTATTTTATTTATTATTCTTTCTACTAATACTGCTGTTTTTCCACTTCCGAGCTGCTGCTGCAATTAATATATTAGAACCTTTCTCATTAATTGCATCTAATTGTTCTTCTGTCCATTTTACATTACCCATAATATGGTCTCCTTCATCTATTTTTGTTTATTATATAATATAAATTTTTCTTTATCAACTAATAATTTTGAAATTGATTTTGTTTATAATTTTTAATTTTCTAATTGATTTATTTTCATATTATATATATAATTATTATAAAGGAGGAGATTAATTTGGAAGAAAATATGACTATTGAAAACAAATTATTTGGAAAGACATTTTTTTGGATGTTTCTTGGACTTCTAGGTTCTGGTATAATTGCTTGGTATACTTATAGTTCAGGATTATTTATTAATATTGTTATGGAAGGAAGTTTTTCTTTTTTACTAGTTTTAGAACTTGTTGCTGTTTTATTATTCAGTCTTTTATTTAGGAAACTTCCACCTGTTATTGTAGGTATTCTTTATTTTGTATATGCAATGTTAAATGGTGTGACATTATCTGTAATTTTTGCAGTATATGAATTAAATTCAGTAATTTCTCTATTTGTAGTATCTAGTCTGGTATTTGCTACACTTAGTTTTATTGGTTATAAAACTAATAAAGATTTAAGTTCATGGAGCCCTTATTTAACAGTATTTTTAATTGCTGGTATTGTTCTTAGTATTGTTAATTTGTTTTTTATTAAAAGTAGCATGTTTGATTTAGTTCTTGATTGGATTATTTTAGCTGTATTTTTTGGTGTTACTATTTATGATATTAATAAAATAAAATTGTTACAACAAGAACCTAATATTAACCAAGAAAAGATACATATTTATTGTGCTATGCAATTATATTTAGATTTTATAAATATATTCTTAAGAATACTTTCCATTTTTGGAAAAAGAAAAGATTAGTTCTATGTATACAAAAAAGATGTCTAATTTTAGGCATCTTTTTTATAATTATAGTGTTGAATTCCCTTATAATTGATATATTATTTTTTACATTACATTTTAATTACAAAAATATTACAATTTGTTTGAAAATTACATTTATATTACATTTTAGATAAATTATTGAAAAAGCAAAAATTACATGATATAAATATGTAAAAATGTAATAACATGATTACATAAGCATTATTTGGATAAACTACAAATGAAGAAAAAAAGGGAGGAATTGTAATTGAAAAAACAAAAAGCAAAAGGTATTACATTAATAGCTCTTGTTATAACTATCATAGTCTTGCTAATCTTAGCTGGAGTAACAATTTTAGCATTAACAGGAGATGAAGGAATACTAACAAAAACAATAGATGCAAAAGATGCAAATAGCAAAGCGGAGGAAGAAGAACAAGTAAAATTAGCAGTAGCAGATGCATTAACAAGTGGATTAGGAAAACTAACAACAGAAAATTTAAAAGAAGCAATAGTAACAATGTTTGGAGAAGAAAATAAGGGAAAATTAACAGGAGAAGGACCATGGAATTTTAAAGGGAATTTAAAAACTTATATTATAGATGAACAAGGCAACTTAAAAGTAAAGCCAGAAACCGAAGGTAAAATTAAGTGGTCACAAAATGGAACTACTATAACTATGACAGATGAAACAGGAAAGGAAACCAAAATAGAAGTTGGAGATGCTATTTTAAATTATGATCCAGATACTGATGAAAATGGAAAAAGTTTAAGAGATAAAACTGTGACATCATATGGAACAGATAACGGATATAGTGATCAAACCTTTTGCTTCGATATTTATGCCCATGCTTGGTATATATTGGGAGTGGATGAAGCTAATTCACAATTATTAATAACAAGTGATGATAGTGTATCAAGGCCTACAGGGGTTGGTAATGCTTTCTATTTGCGTGGTGTGAATGGATATCTTAATGGAAAAAATGAATTAGATAAAATAAGTAAATTATTTGGAGAAGGTAAATTTGCAGATTTTGAAAAAACAAGAAGTATTACTGTAGATGATATAAATAGAATTACTGGATATAATCCAGAATGTACTGGAACTGGAAAACCATGTTTTGATGGTGATCTTTTTCAATATGGTAATGAAGTGACATATAGTTGGGATGGAGATAAAGTTAAGTATACATCAAATATAAAAAGTGGAACTAGTAACTATACATTTTTCCAATATTTAAATAAAAATATGGAATTTATTGATTTAGGAAAAAGTGAAAGTAAAACATTTAAAGCAACAATTTATCGTTATTTACCATACACTTTATCGAATCCTTTCGATGATGATGATGCTCCAAAAATAGGAAAAGTCCAAGAAGGTACAAAAGCATATAATCTTATTAGTGGAATAGGGAAATATTCTCCTCGGATTTAATTACTGGTTGGCTTCGGATTTCGTAAATTGTGAGAAAGGGTACATAACTTATGGTCTCTTTGAGCAAACAAATTCGGAGATTGAACCTGAGCACATTCTCTACGGATATAGGACTGCAGATGAACAAAAAGAAAGTGGAAACTCTGTGAGGTCGGCTGTTGCTATTAAAATTAATGTTAAATTAGAGGGTAATAGTAACTCTGGCTGGAGATTAGTGTCAGTATAAAATGATAGATTATTAAAATATGAGAAAAGATTTAGAATTTGCCAATGCCTATGTTAAGCTTCGCATAAAACTTGTCATCTTAAGAAATTTATTATCATAATCGAGTAGAGTAGGAAATTTTATAAAATTTCCTACTCTACTCGATTCAATCATCTGCAATAATTAAGATTATAAATCCTATTATTACAGTTACTGCAAACACTAGAAATGCAGTAAATAAATTGAATTCTCCAAGCATATGAAGGATTAATATTGTAACAATAAGTGCAACTCCTAAAAGTGTCATAATTTTCCCCTTCATTGTCTACTCCCTTCTTGTAAAAGACTGTCCTAAATAAGAACAGATAAACTATTAACTTGCATCAATATAATTATACTATATATTTTTTAAAATATCAATTATATAAAACTTATTCTTCAACTTCCTCAAATTGACTATTGTATAAGTCTGCATAAAATCCGTTTTTTTCTAATAATTCTTCATGAGTACCTTGTTCTACAATATCCCCATAATTCATAACTAATATTAAATCTGCATTTTTAATAGTTGATAACCTATGTGCAATTATAAATGATGTTCTACCTTTCATTAAATTATCCATAGCATCTTGTATTTGTATTTCTGTTCTTGTGTCAATTGAACTTGTTGCCTCATCTAATATCAGTATTTTAGGATCAGTTAAAATAACTCTTGCAATAGTAAGAAGCTGTTTTTGTCCAGCTGATACATTATTAGATTCTTCATTTAACAATGATTTATATCCATTAGGTAAAGTTTTAATAAAATGATGTACATGTGCAGCTTTTGCTGCTTTTATTACTTCATCCTCTGTTGCATTTTCATTTCCATATTTAATATTTTCTTCAACAGTTCCTCCAAATAACCAAGTATCTTGAAGAACCATTCCAAACATTTTACGTAGCTCTCCTCTATCAAAATCTTTGATATTATGCCCATCAATTAAAATATTTCCACTAGTTGTATCATAAAATCTCATTAATAATTTTACCATTGTTGTCTTACCTGCACCTGTTGGACCAACAATAGCAATTTTTTGTCCTTCTTTGACTTCACTATTAAAGTCTTTTATTACTATCTTTTCATCATTATATCCAAATTTTACATGGTCAAAAATTATATTTCCTTTAACATTTTCTATATCTATATCACCTTTTTTAGTATCTATCTCTTCTTGTTGTTCTAAAAATTCAAATATTCTTTCAGCTGCTGCAACCATTGATTGTAACATAGCAGATATTTGTGCAATTTGATTTATAGGATTTGTAAATTGTCTATTATATTGGATAAAACTTTGTATATTTCCTACTGTTATTGTACCATTAATCGCAAAATATCCTCCGACATACTGCAACTGCAACATATCCAATATTTGCAATAAAGTTCATAATTGGATGAATTAATCCGAGATAAGAATTGTGATTTCCAACCAGATTTATACAAATTTAAATTTGCTTTTTCAAAGTCTTTAATTACTTTTTTCTCACCATTAAATACTTTTACAACATTTAATCCAGAATAAACTTCTTCAACTTGACCATTTACATTTGCAAGATACTCTTGTTGTCTTTTAAAATATTTTTGAGATCTTCCTACAATAATTTTTATTAATAATGCTGCTATTGGAAAAATTATTAAAGAAATTATTGTCATTTGAAAGCTTATAGAAAGCATCATAATTAAAATACCTATAATAGTACAAATTGAAGTAATTATTTGAGTAATACTTTGGTTTAAATTCATACTTAAAGTATCTATATCATTTGTTATAATTGATAATACTTCACCATGTTTTTTACTATCAAAATATTTCATTGGTAATTTATTAATTTTAGTTGCTATATCATTACGTAATTTATATGTTATTTTTTGTGATACACTTGTCATCGTAAATCCTTGTATAAATGCAAAAATTGCACTAGCAATATACAAAACAAGTAAAGTTACAGCAATAGTTGCTACTTTTCCAAAATCAATACCTGCTCCTCCAGATAATTTACTTAATAATCCATTAAATATCTCTGTTGTAGCATTACCAAGTATCTTAGGTCCTACAATTGTAAAAATTGTACTTCCAATTGCAAATATAAAGACAACTAATAATGCTATTTTATATTTTGCCAAATAAGAACTTATTAGTTTTTTAGTTGTTTTTTTAAAGTTTTTAGGTTTATCAACCGCTGCTGGATTTCTTCTTGGTCCTGGCATATTAGTTATCTCCTTTCATTTTTAATTCTTCCTCTGTCAATTGTGAAGTTGCAATCTGTCTATATGTTTCATTATTTTTTAATAATTCTTCATGTGTTCCAATTCCTACAACTTTTCCTTCTTCTAATACAACAATTTGGTTAGCATTTAAAATTGTATTAATACGTTGTGCTACAATAATAACAGTTTTATTTTTTGTTCTTTTTGAGAGTGCTTCTCTTAAATTACTATCTGTTTTAAAGTCTAATGCAGAAAAACTATCATCAAACACAAATATTTCTGGGTCCTTTGCTATTGCTCTTGCAATAGACAAACGTTGTTTTTGCCCGCCTGATACATTGCTTCCTCCTTGTGATATTGGTTCATTATATTTATTTTCTTTACTCTCAATAAATTCTGTTGCTTGTGCTATTTGTGCTGCTTCAATCATTTTTTCATCTGACATATTTTCATCTGAATATTTTATATTAGATTCAATTGTACCTGAAAATAGAATTCCTTTTTGTGGTACAAAACCAATTATATCTCTTAAATCTTTTTGAGATACATCTTTTATATTAACACCATCTATTAAAATTTCTCCACCTGTTACATCATAAAATCTTGGTAACAAATTAACTAAAGTTGATTTTCCACTTCCTGTACTTCCGGATTATTGCTGTTACTTCTCCAGGTTTTGCTGTAAAGTTAATATCTGATAATACTTCTGTATCAGCATCTGGATACCCAAAAGATACATTCTTAAATTCTACCAATCCTTTTTTAGTTTCATCAAATTTTTTTGTGGCCTTTTTATCTTTTATACTTGGCTCTGTTTCAATAACTTCATTAATACGATTTGCAGACACTGCTGCTCTTGGTAGCATGATTGAAATCATTGAAATCATTAAAAATGACATAACAATTTGCATTGTATATTGTATAAATGCCATCATATCTCCTACTTGCATAATTCCTTTGTCTACATTTCCAGCTCCTACCCACACAATTAAAATAGCTATTGAATTCATTATAAACATTAATAAAGGCATCATCATTGACATAGCTCTATTTACAAATATGTTAGTTTTCATTAAATTAAAGTTTGCCTTTTCAAATCTTTCTTCTTCTCTTTTTTCTGTATTAAAAGCTCTTATAACTGGGATTCCTGTTAATATTTCTCTTGATACAAGATTTAGCTTATCTATTAAATCTTGTAATTTTTTAAATTTAGGCATAGCAATGATAAATAAGGTTCCAACAACAAATAAAATGGCTAAAATTGCAATTCCTATAATCCATGCCATAGTATTATCTGTATTAGTAAGAACTTTTATAAAACCACCTATCCCCATAATTGGAGCATATACAACAACTCTAAATAACATTGCAAGTAACATTTGAATTTGTTGAACATCATTTGTGTTACGAGTAATTAATGATGCTGTCGAAAATTCTGTTAATTCTTTATTTGAAAAACTAATTACTTTTTTAAATATTTTATTTCTTAATGTCTTTCCTAGTCTTGCAGCTACCTTTGAAGATAATAGCATTATTACAACAGCAGATACCATACTAATCAAAGCAACACAAAGCATTTGAAATCCAGTAAATAATATATAATTATTTTGAATTTTGTCTGTATCTACACCTGCTCTTTTATAAATTTCTTTTACTGAACTAATTGCTGATTGAATTTTGATTGAATCTGCCATTTCATTTATTTGTTTTGTATATTCTGAAAGCATTGCATTTTTTTGTTCTTCTGGTATTTGTTTTATTATATCTATAAGTTCTTTAGAATAAATATATTGTTTTTGTGTTTCTGGCATTTGACTTGCTATTACATCTTTTATTTTATTTGCCATTTCTTCATTTTGTATTATATTTAAAATCATAATTGGATTTACAATTATATTTTCAAGTTCTTTTCTTTCATCTGAATTTATGTCTTTTAATACATAAACTGTATTTTCTTTAATATTTTTATTTTTTCCTATATATTTATTAACTACTTTCTCTTCATAATTATTGGGATTTTTTCCTACTAAAGAATAATTACTTAAAATCTTTTCATCTTCATTTGTAAATAATAATATATTTTCAATATCCTGGCTTAATATAATTTCTGGAAGTGCTGATTCAATTCCTCCTGATTGAATACCTGTATTTACAATTTTAGATGTATAATCTGGTAGCCTTAAATCGGCTGTTGCCTGGACACATAATAAAATTACTATAAATAAAACCTTCCAAAAAGATTCTTTTAGATTTTTTAAGACTTTTAACATATTTTTTCCTTTCCCTATTTTTAATTAAAATAACACTGTATCTTAAATTATATTTGATACAGTGTTTATTTGTCAACTTTAAAAATGTGAATTTTTTGTGAAATACTTACATTTTTCTAAATACTCCTCCAACTTTTCCTAATATTTCACAGTTTGGTACTATTATAGGATCCATTGTAGAATTCTCTGGTTGTAATCTAATATGATCTTTTTCTTTATAAAATGTTTTTACTGTTGCCTCATCTCCAATTAATGCTACTACTATTTCACCATTATTAGCTGTATTTTGTTTTTTTACTAATATATAATCTCCATCTAAAATTCCAGCTTCTATCATGCTCTCTCCTCTAACTGTAAGCATAAAACTTTCAGAATTTCCAACAAAGTCAATTGGAATTGGAAATGTATCTGTTATATTTTCTACTGCTAAAATTGGCTCTCCTGCTGTAATTCTACCCACTATTGGAACATCAACTAATTCTTTTTGTGTATAAAAATCTTTACTTGATGTTTTCTTTGGTTCTCCTGAACCACCTTTTAATAATCTTAAAGTTCTTCCTTTTTTATCTTG
>CANPZA010000062.1 GCA_947588915.1 uncultured Clostridia bacterium | reverse complement strand
GATAGCTCGTTTATGCTCAGCATATTAGTGTTGTCGAGCGAGAAGCTCCCACTTCTTAAGTGGTGGGAGTATGTCACGAATTTAGGTTTAATTTACTTGCAAAATAATCTTTGTTTTAGTATAATACAAATGTATATAAATAAAGGAAAAGAGGAAATAAAATGGAAGAAAGACAAGAAAGAATGGACGGGAGAATTATAGAAAGAGACATTGAAAAAGAAATGAGAACAGCATACATTGATTATGCTATGAGTGTTATCGTATCAAGAGCTCTTCCAGATGTAAGAGATGGTTTAAAACCTGTACATAGAAGAATATTATATTCTATGCATGAAGATGGTATTACATCAGATAAGCCATACAGAAAATGTGCAAATACTGTAGGTTCTGTGCTTGGTAGATATCATCCACACGGAGACTCATCTGTATATGATGCAATGGTAAGATTAGCACAAGATTTTTCAATGAGATATATGTTAATTGATGGACATGGAAATTTTGGATCTGTTGATGGTGATGGTGCAGCTGCTATGAGGTATACAGAAGCCAGAATGGCTAAAATTTCAGAATATATGTTAACAGATATAGAAAAAAACACAGTAGATTTTATGCCAAACTATGATGACAGACTTCAAGAACCAACTGTTTTACCTGCTAGGATACCAGCACTTTTAATTAATGGTTCTTCAGGAATTGCAGTGGGAATGGCAACAAATATACCTCCACATAATTTGACAGAAGTTATAAATGGAATTATAAAAATTATAGATGAAGATGAAGTAACAGATGAAGAATTGATGGAAGTTATTAAAGGACCAGATTTTCCAACAGAAGGACTTATCTTAGGGATAGAAGGAATTAAGCAAGCATATAAAACAGGAAAAGGAAAAATAACACTAAGAGCAGAGACAGAAATTGAAGAAATGAGTGGAAATAGGCAAAGAATAATAGTTTCTTCATTACCATATCAAGTAAATAAAGCAAACTTAATAAAAACAATTTCTGATCTTTCAAAAGAAAAGAAAGTAGAAGGAATTTCAGAATGTAGAGATGAATCTGATAGAAAAGAAAAAGTAAGAGTTGTTATAGAACTAAAAAGAGATGCAAATCCACAAGTTGTGCTAAATCAATTATTTAAACATACACAAATGCAAACAACATTTGGTATTATAATGCTTGCATTAGTAAATGGTGAACCAAAGATATTAACATTAAGACAATGTATAGATTGTTATATTGATCATAGAAAAGATGTTATTTTAAGAAGAACACAATTTGAATTAGATAAAGCACTAGCAAGAGCTCATATATTAGAAGGATTAAAAATAGCCTTAGACAATATAGATGAAGTTATTAATATAATTAGAGCATCATATGATGATCCAAAAGAAAGATTAATGGAAAGATTTGGATTATCTGATATTCAAGCACAAGCAATTTTGGATATGAGATTAAAAACATTATCAGGATTGCAACGTGAAAAAATTGAAGAAGAATATAATCAGTTAATGGAATTAATTGCTCATTTGAAAGATATTTTAAATAGCGAAAGATTAGTATTTGAAATAATAAAAGAAGAATTAATTGAAATAAGAGATAAATTTGGAGATGAAAGAAAGACTAAAATTGTTGCAGCAGAGGGAGAAATTGATATAGAAGATTTAGTTAAAGAAGAACAATGTGTAGTCGCTTTAACACATTTTGGATATATAAAAAGAATGCCAATTGACACATATAGGAGTCAAAGAAGAGGTGGAAAAGGAATTACAGGAATGGCAACAAGAGAAGAAGATTTTGTAAAACAAATTTTTACAGCATCAACACATGATGTAATATTATTTTTCACCAATAAAGGTAAATTATATAGACTAAGAGGATATGAAGTACCTGAAGCGGGAAGAACAGCAAGGGGAACGGCAATAGTTAACTTATTAAGTTTAGATCCAGGAGAAAAAGTATCAGCAGTTATTCCACTTCAAAATTTTGCTGAAGGAAAATATCTACTTATGGCTACAAAAAATGGTTTAATTAAAAAGACACAATTAAAGGAATATGATTCAAGTAGAAAAACAGGTCTACAAGGAATAACATTAAAAGAAAATGATGAGTTAATTGATGTTAGATTAACAGATGGAGAAGATAATGTAGTTTTAGTTACAAGAAATGGTATCTGTATTACATTTGATGAAAAAGATGTAAGACCAGTTGGTAGAGTTTCACAAGGAGTTATAGGTATTAGATTAGATGATGATGATGAAGTAATTGGAATGGAATCAGTTGTTAATGGAGGAAAAGCAACCCTACTTGCTATTACAGAAAATGGATTTGGTAAAAGAACAGAACTAGATGAATACAGAGTACAAAATAGAGGAGGCAGAGGAGTTATTACATATAAAATAACACCAAAAACAGGAAAACTTATAGGAGTAAGAATTGCAATGGAAGAAGATGATGTTATGTTAGTAACAGATACAGGAACAATTATAAGATTAAAAGTTAATGATATAAGTGTTCTTGGAAGGTCAACACAAGGAGTTACTCTAATGAGAACTAATGATGGTGGAAAAGTAGTAAGCATAGAAACTATAAACCCAGATATGCCTGTAACAGGAGAAGAAAATGATAGATAGAGAAAAAATATTAGTGGAAAATGAATTATATAAAATATTAGAATATGCAAAAGATGGAAATGAAGAAAAAATAATTATTGAAGAATATTGTAAAAATAATAATATTTCAATAAAACTGGCAAAAGAAGTAATAGAAAAAATGAGGATGAAAAAAAGAGATTTAAAAAGACAACAAGAAGATATTGAAAGATAAAAAAATAAAACTACTTGGAATAAATATTTTCCAAGTGGTTTTTTAGTAATGTGATAAGAAATAGAGTTGAAACTAAAATAGCATATGATATATATCATATGCTAAATGAATGAATATTACTTTTATTTAATCTTAAATCATCTCCAAAGAAATAATAAATATCATAATATCCTGCAATTCTAGATCCAATTCTTTCTTCATATTGATTAAATATGTCTTTAATGTCTAGATTTGTAGATATAATGGTTTTAGTAATTTTATTATTAAGATTTAAAATTCTAGTATTCAAAATAGTGAATAATTCACTTAATTTCATACTATTTAAACTTTCAGTACCAAGATCATCAATAATAAGTAAATCAACATTTAAAATGGAATTATAGATGTTATTTAGTGCATCTTTTTGTTTACTCATTTTATAATCAATTACATTTTCAAGTAATATAGGGGCTGTTTGGTATAGAACAGTTTTTCCTAAATTAAGTAATTCTTTTGCAATACAATTAGACATAAAAGTTTTACCGTAAACCAGTATTCCCTGTAAATAATAAATTTTTGTATTTTGGATTATCAAAGTTTTCTACAAATTCTATACATTTATTTTTTATATTTTCAATATTTTTTCTAGGTGAAATATTAAAACGATATTTAGATAAATCAGTTTCATTAGAAAATAGATTTGAGTTAAAAGTATCAAAATTTTCTTTATCTAAATTTGCCATATTAGATTTATTAAAAGAAATATCTAATAATTTTTGTTTAAGACAACTACACATTTCACTTTTATAATTATTTGTATAAATATATCCAGTATCATTGCAAATAGAACATTCATAATTAGGCTTTAGATAATCACAAGTAAGATTTACAGATTTTAAAATCTGTAATTTTTCATTTTTTAATTTTTTAGTTTTTTCATCTAATTCTTTTAAAGAAGATAAATTATTTAAAAGAATATTTTTACTAGTTTCTATTGCAAAATGATTTAGTTCATCTTCAATTTCTTGTAATTTAGGAAGCTTTTTATATAAAGAATCTTTCCTTTTTTCTAAATCTAATTCTGCTCTTAATTTCTTTTGCTCATATTCTCTAAGAAGAGAATTTAAAACTTCGTTAGACATTTAATCCTCCTTTATTTATCAGTATTGTTTGCGTATAAAAAGTCCAAATTATCATAATTTCTTTGCTTATAGTTAGATTTATTAACTTTTGATTTTAATTCCTTAGTAGCTTTTTCTTGCTTTTTACGTTCTTCTAGAAAAGCAGTTACTTCTTGAGAAGTTTTTAATTTTCTGTCATGCCAATCAGTTATAACACTATTTATATATTCAAAAGTAGGATTTTGCTTTAGAGTAGTGCGTTTTAATGCTAATTCAATAACACTCATATCATATCCAAAATTTGTAACCCAATTTTCAATATAAGCTTCTTCATATTGTGTAAGTCCATTATATTTCCCTAGTTTTTTTGCTATAGTTTTTTTGAATTTATTTAAGTTTTCTTGTTTTTCATAATATTTATCTAAATCATTCCATGTTTTTACTTTATTAAAAGCCCAAGCTTCTGCAACAGTTTTAACATAATTTTTATGCATTGCACTTCTATTATAACAATAATCAAAAAGGGCAATCATAACTTGTTCATCAAATTCATATTTTTTGAACCATAAATCTATATCATTATACCAAGAAGGTCCCATAATACCTTGAAAATACATATTATTGATGTGTTCAATAGCTTTAGCTCTAGATTTATTTTTAGAAGTTTGTTCAACTTTTTCTTTTGACAAGGTTAAATTAGGAGTATATAAATTATGAAGAGTTGATTCTTGTAAATCTATTATAATATATCCATTTGTTTTTCTTAAAATTAGGTTGTTTTCCTCTAAATATTTAAGTCCATCATTAATAATTTTTAATGGAATATTTAATTTTTTTGATAAATCATTTAATTTAATATCTTTATTGTATTTTGATAAGAAAGTAATATATAGATATATTTTTAGATAATCACTAGGCATATCTGATAAATATTCAGAAAAAAATATATCAGGTATAGTAGTTTCTGAAAATAATAGTGATTTATCTTTTTGTTCTAACTTCATAATCATCAATTCCCTTCCATTTATGTTAAAGATTATAAACTTTGTAATTAGAATTATAACTTTTTTAGACAAAAAATTCAAGATATATTATAATTTATTCGATTTTTTATAAAGAAATATCTTTTGTCTATAAAGAAAATGTATAAAATATGACAAAACATATAAAATATTTTCTCCATTAAAACCAGCAAAACTAAAAAGAAGTAAAGGAAAACAGAATACTACTATTACAGATAGCTTTAAAGTCCAATTAGAAAAAATAATATTAGATATTATGAATACAAAGATATCCCATATAACATTAATAAAAACAGTAGAGTAATCTAAAACACCTAATAATTTATTTTTAAAATCATAATTTTGTGGAAAAATAAATTTCATAAAACCTCCTTATATAGAATTAAGATTTAAATCCGATAAAATTTTTAACAGATTGTGAGACTTCTGTGGAAACACCGCCTATAAAATCACGTACAAAAGAATTTGTTTTTATTAAAGCATAGATCCCACCAACATATATAAATTTAGAAAATAGATTACCAGCTGAATAATCCATTGAAAATAGGATTAATAAAACAAGAGATGCTATAATTTGTATAAATAACAATGAAAATAAATTTCTAAACCATGCTGTAAAAAACCAACTTGTTTTATTTAATGTTAATGATAAAAATGCAAAAGGTGATAGTAAAACAAAAACTTTAATCATAATATACCTTAAGGAATAAGAGAATACTAGATTTAAAAGAGAAATACTTAAACCGACCTTTTAATAAACCATCTAAAGAAAATATGTTTAAAGAATTTGTATCAATTGCTATGCTAGTATTTATTGTAGTTATCAATTCGGAAAAGCAAATATTTTTATTAAATAAACTCTCTCCTAAATTTCTTATTGCCAAAGATATATTTGAGTTGATGTCGAGAATGTTTTCTATTATAAAGAAAGAAAAGTTCATGGCAATTCCACACAAAATCAATTTTATTATAAAACTTAATGGTGTTTCTGATTGTGTATATGTAAAATGTGCAATTAGATATCTTGCCGAATAGTATATAATAAATGCAAGTAACAAGGAATTTGCAATTAATAATATACCATTAGAAGCGGATGTACCAAATAGAGACTCAAAATTTTTATCATATAAAATATCAGAATTAATAAAAGTAATATCATCTAATACAGAATAAAGATTATTATCAATGGAACTAAATAAATTTTCAAAAATAGTATTAATAGTATCAATAATTATTTGTGTAATATCTGTTGAATTTTCCAAAAGAAACCTCCTTAACTAATTAATGACTTTATAGCAGATAAAATTAAATCTATTGCTAATATAAAACCATAAGAAAATAAAGAACCTTTAATTAATTTCTTACCTGTTCTAATTTTTTCTTCATCACCAAAACTAAATTTTTTCATAAAAACACCCGTACCAACTGCAACTGCAGCAGCAGGAGTAGAAAGCTTTATAAGCCAATTTTTTATGTTTTCAAATGCAGAGTTGATTTTACTAACAATAGCAGGATCACCCCAAGCAGCAAATGTAGATGAATAAAATAATAATGTAAACATTAAAAATGTAATAATAATAAATAAAAAATATATAATTTTTTTCTTCAATATAATCATTCCTTTCATATTTATTTTTTTGTATTTTCAAAATAAGGTAACATTTTTAGCTTTTCTGGAGGGTTGATTTTATTACCATCAGATAAAAAGGTAAGAGCATAAAATGTTTCTAAATTTTGTGTAAAATAGTTTGTGTCAAAAATATAATCATTTTGTAAGTAAGTACTAAATGTTTCCGAAATATTTGAATCTTCTGAATTTAATGTATTTGTAATATAACTAAAGTGAGTTTGTTTAGCACTTTCAGAAATACTTTTAGAAATCTTTTCTTTCTCTTCTTTCCCAAGTTGCTTTTGAGCTTCTTCAATTGTATAGATATCATCTGTACGAAACCATATTTTATTGATTAAATTTTGAATAATTACTTTGATATAGCTATCTTCTTTTAATGTAGCTTTTAGAGAAGAATAACTTTGAGTACTAACAATATTAATACATTTTGCTTCTCTACTTAATGAAAAAAATTCTCCATCAGATTTTGTTATGTATTTATCATATTCATCACAAATAAAAGCAGTTGTTTTAGAGCAATTTTTGGATAAATTAGAAATAATTTCTGTTTGAAAATCTAATTTTAAATATGCAGCTATAATTTTTGAAAGAGAATTATATTCTGATATATTCATATTTAAAACAACTATTTTTCCGTTTTTTATAACATCATGAAAACCAGTAAAAGAGAGTTCATTTTTTGATGAGCAAAAAGTTCTCATAACATCATAGTCTGAGATAAAGCAATTTGTAATACGAGTTATTTCAGAAATTAAAATACCTTTGGTTCTACTATCTAAGTTTTCAAATTCTTTTTGAAAGAAATCTAAACTTGAATTTAATTCATATATTTGAGAATGTGAGAATTTTCCAGAAATAAATAAATTTCTTAAAACTTCAATTTTTTCTTTATAATAATTTGGAATAGTAATTAATTTATGTATTTCTAAAAAAGTAACATAATTGTTATTATAAAGCCTACATAATTTTATACATTCTGTTAGAATTTCCTCTGCTTTATCTAACCAATAACTTTCAGTATTATTTTCAGAAAATAGTAAAAGAATAGTTTTTAAACGATTTGCAAGAACTTGAGGCTTTAAATTGGGTTTATGCAAAGGGTTGTAATGAATATTTGATTTTAATTTTATTACAATTAAGTCTTTTTCTAGATTATATTGTTTAGCATATAACTTTACCTGATTATGGAAATTTCCTTTAACATCTAAAATGAGCATTCCAATTTTATTATCTGGATTATTATAATTAAACTCAATTAATTGCTTTGTAAATGGATACATAGCACAAGAAGTTTTACCAGAACCTATAGTACCTGTAATTAAAAAATTTTGATAAAGTCCTTTTTCTGGAATATAGATATTATTATTATTTAAATCTTTTCCAATTAATAGACTTAAATCTTTTTTACTAGTAGGAATATAATTGGTTTTGAGGACAGATTTTGATTTTTGTTTAGGATTGAAAAACGAAATTTTTATCAAAAATCTTTTGTAGATAAAATGACTATATATTAGAGTTGAAAAAGTAAAACAGATTATATATAATATTTTTATATATTTCCATAATACTGGATTCTTAGAGCAAATGTCAAATGGATGAATACCATAAGATATTATTACTTCTTTTGAAGTATAAATAGGAGAAAAGATTTTAAAGGAAATAGCAGAAGAAATAAGAAAAAATAAAAACTTGAATGAAAACTCTTTGATGTATTTTTTTATAATTATTAACACCTCCTTAAAAAATTAGAGAGATTTTTTTTTAATTTTTAATTTTGAACCTTGTTTATTATGGAAAATAATGATATCAAAAAAAGTATATAATGAATATAAAGTAGTAAAAAGATAAATAATAAATGTGATAAAAAATAAATCTATTAATTTTAAAATATTGTCACCACCTTTCTAAACTTTTTACATAATACAATATTTTTTTCTATTTGTCTATACTTTTTTGAAAAAATATGATAAAATTTTTAAAAATAAAAATTAAATATAAAAGGAGGATACTAGATATGGAATTTAGTAAAGATACTGTTATAGGTGAAATTTTAGAAAAGGCACCTGAAAAAGCAGAGATATTATTAGAAGCAGGTATGCACTGCTTAGGATGTCCAGCTTCACAAATGGAAACATTAGAGGAAGCTTGTAGCGTACATGGAATAGATGTTGAAGAACTTGTAAAAAAATTAAATGAAAATTAAGGAAAATTCACAAAAAAGACAAAAATTTTAAGAAAATCTATTGACAATTTATAAAAAATATTGTAATATATAAAGGCATTGTTTAATACAATGCACGAATTTGGGCTATTAGCTCAGGTGGTAGAGCACTTGACTTTTAATCAAGTTGTCCCGCGTTCGAGTCGCGGATAGCTCACCAA
>CANPZA010000061.1 GCA_947588915.1 uncultured Clostridia bacterium | reverse complement strand
GAATTACTTGACATAATTTTTAAAAAGTAGTATAATATCTACTGCATTAGTATTAGTTTTTATATAAAGATTTTTGTTATATTTAAGATGATTATATAATTATATAAGGGAGTGAATTGGGTTGCTTGATAATGTTGTGTGGGTGGCATCTACTGATATGTCAAACTTTCCTCTTATGTGCAAAAACAGAATGGCTACATTAGAGGAGCTTGAACTTATGATTAAAATGATTGTACAAAACTGTGCAAGTCGGCTTAACATAAGCAAAGAAAAATTAATACCTATGATAAAAGAAAAAAATGAAGAATTTTTTAAATTAAAGGAGGAATTGTTTACACCATCTACAAGTAGCAAAAACGTTGAAAAAAACTCTAAGGAATTATCACTGCTTTGCAGTAGCTTCATAATTCCAATAAACAAAGAAAGGAAAATTAATATGGATGAAATTAGAGGTTTAAATGTTCAAGCAGGCCAGACAGACAGTGAAATTGTGAATAAATTAATTCACGAAGTATCTTCTCTTACAGATAAACAAAAATTGTTGTTCATATCAGAACTCAAGAGTTTATCTATAACACTAACGGCATCAGATGTAATTACTTTTTTTGCTTAAAAAAAGTGCCACCCATTTTCGGGTGGTTCTTTTTTGTTTTAGTTTATATAATTACATTTGTGTTTTTGGCTCTACTGTAAATCTAATTCCTGTTTTTTCTTCATCATCAATAGTAACTTCTGTAAATGAAGGTGTACATGTAAGTTCTACACCTGAAGGGGCTACAAAGCCTCTTGCTATTGCTACTGCTTTTATTGCCTGATTTATTGCTCCTGCACCTATAGCTTGCATTTCCACTTTTCCATTTTCTTTTACTAAACCTGCTATTGCTCCTGCTACTCCATTTGGACTAGACTTTGCTGATATCTTTAATATTTCCATTTTTTCCTCCTCTTATGTACACAAAAAAGTTATATAAATAACTATATATGAATTATACTTAATATATTAAAATTATGCAATAGTTATTTTACTTTTTATTTACTTTGTAAAGTAAACTTTTACTTAATTTATATTATACCTCTTTATTGATATAGCTTTATTTGTAGCATCGTCTGTTTCAACAATTATGCTCCTTAAAAATCCTTCGTTATCACTACATTCGTATTTTATCTTTTCACCGGTAACAAATCTTCTAATTGCTATTTCCTTTTTAAGCCCAAGCACACTATCTTTAGGTCCACACATTCCAACATCTGTTATATATGCCATACCAGATTTATATATTTCTTCATCTGCAGTTTGAACATGTGTATGTGTTCCATATACGCATGTAACATCATCTTCCACAAAATGACTAAGTGCTATTTTCTCTGCGGTTGCTTCTGCATGGAAATCTATAAAAATATAGTCTACATTTTGACTTTTTAAATCTTTTAATATTTCTTTTATTGTTTCAAATGGGTCTTTAATATTTTCTTGATTTACCTCACCCATGTTTACTTTTCCGCAATAAGTTTACTACTGCAATTTTTTTGTTTTTTACTACTTGTACATTTACGCCGTGTCCATTTAAGTTTGTAACATTTGCAGGTATAAGTAATCTATCTACCGTTTCGTAAAGTTTTTTTGCTTCTTTTCTGTAATACAAATGATTTCCCATTGTAATTACATTTGCGCCATCTAAGAAAAGTTCATTCATTTCTCTTTCTTTTATTCCTCTTCCAGAAGAAGAATTTTCTCCGTTTATTATAACAAAAGTTATATTTTCTTTTTTAATAATTTCATTAATGTTGTTTTTTATGATATTAAGCCCACTTCTACCTACTACATCTCCTATAATTAAAAATTTCACATTAACACCTCTACATACTTATTTAAATAGGCGGTATATAAAACCGCCTATTTTTATTTTGCTGTTTCTATAGCTCTCGTTTCTCTTATTACATTTACTTTAACTTGACCTGGATAATTCATTTCTTTTTCTATTTGAGATGCAATATTTCTTGCCATAAGAACAGCTCCTGCATCATCGATTTCATCTGGTTTTACGATAATTCTTACTTCACGTCCTGCTTGAATAGCATATGATTTATCAACACCTTTGTATCCATTGCATATCTCTTCAAGTTTTTGTAAACGTTTAATATATGTACTTACTGTCTCTCTTCTTGCTCCAGGTCTTGCAGCAGAAACTGTATCTGCCGCCTGAACTAAAATAGCTTCTATTGTTTCTGGCTCAACATCTCCATGATGAGCTGCAACTGCATTAATTACTTTTTCTGATTCTTTATACTTTTTCAAAATTTCAACGCCAAGTTCTACGTGAGTACCTTCTGCTTCATGGTCTACAGATTTTCCAATATCATGTAATAGGCCAGCTCTTTTTACAAAAGAAACATCAAGACCTAATTCTGAAGCTAGAAGTCCTGCTATATGAGCAACTTCAATAGAATGGTTAAGTACATTTTGTCCATAACTTGTTCTATATCTTAATTTTCCTAAAAGTTGTACTAAGTCAGGATGAAGATTTATAACACCAGTTTCATATAAAGCTCTTTCACCTTCATCTTTTATAGTATTTGCAACTTCAACTTTGGCTTTTTCAACCATTTCTTCAATTTTTCCTGGATGTATTCTTCCATCCATCATAAGTCTTTCTATTGCAATTCTTGCAACTTCTCTTCTAATTGGATCAAAACTTGATAATACAATAACATCTGGTGTATCATCAATTATTATATCTATTCCTGTAAGTGTTTCAATTGCTTTTATATTTCTTCCTTCTCTTCCTATTATTCTTCCTTTCATGTCATCACTTGGTAAATTTACAACAGATACTGTTGCTTCTGCTGTATGGTCTGTTGCGCATCTTTGAATTGCCTCTGCAATCATTGTTTTGGCTTTTTTCTCAACTTCATATTTTGCTTTGTTTTGGCTTTCAATAATATACGCTGCCATCTCTTGTTTCATCTCATCTTCCAAATTTTTCATTAGTTCTTTTTTTGCTTCTTGTTCTGTCATTTTAGAAATTTTTAGTAATTCATTATGTTTTTCTTTTTCAACTTCTCTTAATGCATTTTCTGATTTTTCAATGTCCTTTTGCTTTTGAGTAAGACTGCTTTCCTTTTCCTCTATAATGCTAAATCTTTTATCTAATAAATCTTGTCTTTGGTTAATTCTTTTTTCAGTCTCTTTTAACTCATTTTTTCTATGAAGTATTTCCTTTTCTGCTTCTTCTTTTTGCTTTAAAGCATCTGCTTTTGCTTCAATTACTGCTTCTTTTTTTATTCTGTCGGCATCCTTTTCTGCCTCCTCTACCACTCTTTTTGCTTGAGCTTCAGCACTATCTAACTCCTGCTCAGCTACTTTTTTCCTATGATTAGAACCTATCGTAAATGCTATGGGTGAGGCAATAGCAACAGTAATAGCAAAAGTTACTATTATTGATACTAACATAATAACCTCCATTAATATTAAATTTTCAATGTTCAACATCCATCATATTTATTTTATAACTTAATTACGCAAAATTAAGTATATCTTTTATATATTTGATATTGATTATTTTATTTTATGTCCATATATATTGCCTGATATACATCTAGTATACCTATTATAGATTATATAATTATTTTTGTTAATATGCAAGCAATTTTTTTAAAATATGTATTAATGGCAAAAAATGGACAGAATTTTCATCTATCCATTTTTACATATTACTCTATTTAATTATTCTTCCTCTTTTTTCTCCAAGATATCTGGCGCTTCTATATACTTTTTAAGTAGCGCAAAAGATTTTGCATAGTATAACTCATCACAAATTCTTCCATCTGCTACAATTTTAAAATCTATATATTCTCTAATATTACCCTCTATGTCTTTTTCATACTTTTTTGCGCCCATCGTAAAGAATATACTAGTTGTCCCAAAATTATATATATTATGATATGTTGAATTTATCCCAAAAGAGCCTGTATTGGTTAGAAACGCACTAGTATGAAATGGAGAGGTTTCTATATCTTTTTTTGAAAGCATATCATGTTTGTCCAAACACATTTTAAATGCAACAATTGTTCTAATCAAAAAGTTAGGTAAAGATGTTATAGAAGTTACAGCTTTATTCTCACTATTTTTTGTACCTTCTTTTTTATTTTCTAAAGTTGCTTGACTAATTTGGCTTGAAACATCAAATATATTATCTTCCGGCTTTATATTAAGTTTTACGATAGTTTCTGTAGCATCATCTTGCAATTTTTTCTTTGCTGCAAGAGAAATCGTACATTCTTTTCTTTGATATATTTTTCTGTTTATTATAAAGCGATTAATATTTGGTCTTTCATATAGGACCTTTGCAAGAGCAGATACTACAATATCCGTATGTGTAATACGTATACCTTCATCTTTTTTCTTTTTAATGTATGCAGTTACTCCCTCCGTATATATTTTATCTTCAAAAAACACTTGTAAGTCACTTCTATTTTTAGCTATATACGGTATTACTTTGTATAAAGGGTCGTCTATTTTCTTTACTCTTACTCCATCAGGTCTTTTTCCAAACATAATAATTCCTCCTAATTATTATCTTCTAAATATTACATATGAGATATACACTATGTATATACTTATAAGGGTCAAACCTTCTGTTCTGGTTATTTCTGCTTTTCTTTTTGTAAACATTACCATAACTAAACATACTAGTATAAAAAAGGCACAATCTACTAAAAGCGATGTTTCACTTATAGTTATAGGATTAGCAAGTGCTGAACTTCCAAGCACAAATAACGTATTAAACATGTTGCTTCCTATTAAATTTCCTATTGCAATATTTATTCTATTTTTCTTTATTGCAGCTATTGATGTGCTTATCTCAGGAAGCGAAGTTCCTACAGCTATTATCACTATTGATATAAATGTTTGACTTATATTAAAATAGTTTGCTATATCAACTGCACTATTTACAGTCATTTGTGCGCCAAAATATACCATGAAAGCTCCAATTATACCTATTACAAAATTCTTTAATATACCTTTGACATCTTTCATCGTAAGAACACGTGGCTCTGTTTTTTCCTCTGGAACAGTTTCTCCTTTTGCTTTTTTCTCCATTCTTTCTTTATACTTTTTTTCTCTTCTATCTCTTAAATATTCCCCAAACTCATATAAAGTATAATACATAAAAACAGCGAAAAATAATAGCAAAATTATTCCGTCAGTTCTAGATATAACATTAACTTTTAAATCTGTTCCAAAAGTATCAAGTAATACTACAAATAGTATTACACTTGAAAGCAAACTCATATTCATGTCTTTTCTAACAGTTTGTCTTAACAATCTTAGTGGATTCATTATACATATCATCCCAAGTATGCAACACATATTAAATATATTTGTTCCCACAATATTACCTATAACAAAATCATTATTTCCCTTTAGCGATCCTGTTATAGAAAGTAGTAGTTCTGGAAGTCCAGTACCTACACACACAAATGTAAGTCCTATTAATATTTCACTTATTTTAAATATTCTTCCTATATTTGAACCCGCGTCAACAAATATGTCTGCACCTTTTACTAACATTATAAGTCCTACAGCCATTATGGCTATGCTAAGCAATATATTCATACCTCTTATTTCTCCTTAAGTTATTATATATCAATATACATCTTTAGTATTTTATATACCTTATGTATTGGAAGGCCTTTAACAGTCATGTAATTTCCGTCTATTTTCTCTATATGTTTTGCAAATTTGCCTTGCACCGCGTATCCACCTGCTTTATCATAGGCCTCACCTGTATCTATCCATTTTTCTATTTCTTCTTGTGTCATATTTTCAAAATATACATATGCTTTATCATAATCTATATTTTCAATATACTTTCCATCTTTTTGAATTAATATACATAAACCCGTTACTACTTTATGCCTTTTGTTATTTAACGCATTTAACATTTTTATAGCATCCTCTTTTGTTTTAGGCTTTCCAAAGACATTTCCATCATCGTCTGCTACCATCGTATCTGCTCCTATTACAATTCTGTCTCCACTTGTTCTTTCAAATACGTCTTTTGCTTTATTGTAAGCCAAGTTTTGTACTTGCTTTTCTATTTCCAAATTTTCTTCTAATAGCTCTTCTTTGGTACTTTCAAATATTTCAAAATCTATATCTAACATCTCCAATATTTCTTTTCTTCTTGGAGACTTAGATGCCAATATTATTTTCATATTTTCACCTTTTATTAATCTAGTGATAGTATAACATATATTATTATTAAAATGCTACCTTTTTATATTACTTTAGCAAAATATTATACATTTATTTAAAATGTATATTGTGATATAATGTAAATGGTAGTAGTTAATAATGTTTAACTTGTTATAACAAGCGATTAGTAAAGTTTCTAAAATGCTAAGTACTAAATTCAAATTGTATATAAAAACGGAGGTAAACGCATTGATTTCAAATGATGATATCCTATTTTTTTTGAAAGGAAACAAAGATACAAAATACATGGAATTTTCCTCTAAACTCATACCTAACTCTTCTAATATAATTGGTGTAAGATTGCCAATTCTTAGAACGTTTGCAAAAAGAATTGCAAAAGAAAATGATGTTAAAAAATATATTAAAAACGCTAAAAATGATTATTTTGAAGAGTTGATATTACAAGGCTTCGTTATTGGATATTGCAATTTAAATATAGATGATGTTTTAGAGCTATGTAATATATTTATTCCTAAAATAACAAATTGGTCTGTTTGTGATAGTTTTTGTAATACGTTAAAAATCGCAAAAAAATATCCCGAAAAAGTATGGGACTATATTTTAACTTATGCAAAATCAAACAGAGAATTTGAAATTAGATTTTTTGCTATAATGTGTCTTAATTATTATATAAATGAGAAATATATAAATAAAATTTTTGAAATTATAGACAAAATAGATGAAGTTGGATATTACGATATGATGGGAATCGCTTGGCTTCTTGCTACATGCTATACAGAGTATAAAGAAATAACTTTAACTTATTTGAAAAATTGTAAAATATCTGATTTGTGCTACAAAAAAGTAGTTCAAAAAATATGTGAATCATACAAAGTTTCAAATCATGATAAAGAAGTTATAAAGAAAATGAAAAGATAATATTTACAAAACGTGCATCTTTAGTTCACATGACGTTCATAAATGTATATTATATTATTAGTATACTAGTTAACTATTTTCTTGTTTTTTCATATAATCCTCGTTTTACTACATTCCATGATTTATTCCATGATTTATTTCATGGAATATTTTTATTGTTTATAGCAGAACGTATATAACGCAAACTATCCTTTATATTCTGTTTTGTAGCCATGATTTTCAGCAGGTCTTTTATCGTTAGGATACATTATGTCGGTATAAATATCAGTTTGTAACTTTTTAACTAAATTATATACTGTCATATAGTCTGAAATACTGTTAATTGCAATAGTTACAGCTACGCCCTTTTGATTTAACTGGCTACTTGTTGCTATTATATCTCCAACATTAAACATCTGGTCAAATACACCTCTATGCAAATCAATATGTGAAAGCTCTGCAAAAGGTTTCGTATTAATATTACGTGTAAATACTCCATTTGACACATATATAGCCTTATCTGTAATAATATATGCTGTATTTTTATACCTTCTAATTGTAAACAAAACTCCACCTAAATATATCCAAACTGGCATTAAATGAAATAACATGAATGGAATAAGGATAAGAGTCATACCAGACTCACCTGAAATCAAAGCTGAGCCAATAACACCAAAATCAATAATAGCCCATAGCAAAGCAAATGGAAGTAATGGATTAAATATGCTTTCAAATATATAACATTTTTTATCTGGTTTTCCCTCATATAAAATATTTTCGTTAGCTCCAACTGCTAATTTTAATTCTTCTATCATATAAATCTCCTCAATTTATTTAAATATATTTATATAATTTATATACTGTAAACTTATTTTAAAAAAGTATATATACGTAAAAGTACATAAAAATATACTAATATCATAAGTATTGGAGCGATTACGAAACAGGTATGTGAAAAAAACATACTTTGGTTCAAGCTCTCTTATTATAATTCGATTTATTAAATATACTTTATCATAAGTCTAAAAAATTATCAATATTTTTTAAAAATATATATCTGTTTATAAATGGTAATTATTGTATATAAAAAGCATAACTTAATTGAAAATATCAACTTTTTGTGATATTATTTTATAAAATACTAGAATTAAAAATTTTACTACATAAACCAAAGGAGACATCAAATATGGAAGAAAAACAAAATAAAAATGATTAATAGATAAAATGTTAGAAAAATCACAAGAAGCTTTTTTATTGGCAATAGAAATATATAATAAACCAACTATAAAATATAGACTAGAAGGGTTTGCATTCTTCATTTGTAATGCTTGGGAGCTTTTACTAAAATCATATATATTAAATAATAATGATATGGATAGTTTATACTTCAAAAATAAACCTGACAGAACTATTGGACTTTCAGATTGTATAAAAAAAGTATTCACAAATGAAAAAGATCCAACTAGAAAAAACCTAGAAATAATTGCTGACTTAAGGAATACATCAACACATTTTATTATAAAAGAAATGGAGAATTTATATTTACCATTTTTACAAGCAAATACATTAAATTATTCTCAAAAATTGTTTGACTTTTTTGGATTAGACATAACTAAAAATATAGATACTTCATTTTTATCATTAGTAACAAATAATGCTAGTTTGAATGATAATGAAATATTAAGTACCTATGGAGATCATATATTTAATAATTATAAAAAATTAAGACAAGAAACAACCAGTTTATTAGAAAATGAAAATAATAATAAACTAGCAATAAATGTTAATTTAAATTTAAGGGTAGTAAAAAATGCCAAAGATGCACAACTTACATTTGCAGTTGCAAATAATGCAAAAGATGCTGTATATATAATTGACAAAATAAAAGATATAAATACTACATTTCCGTATTCTCAAAAAAATGCTAGAGAAATTATAATGAAAAATTTAAA
>CANPZA010000060.1 GCA_947588915.1 uncultured Clostridia bacterium | reverse complement strand
CTACTTACAAGAAATTCTGCTGCTTTTATGGCTCCTTCCGCAAATACATTTCGTGAATATGATGTATGTTTTATTTCAAATGTTTCATATTCTCCAAAAAATTGAACTGTATGCTCTCCTACTATATTTCCACCTCTTATTGATGTAATTCCAATTTCATTTTTGTCTCTTTTTTCATGTTTATCATGTCTATTATATTCAAAATGATGTGTTCCTCCTAATGCTTCATTTATTGCATTTGCAAGCATTTGAGCAGTTCCACTTGGACTATCTATTTTTCTATTATGATGTGTTTCGATTATCTCAATATCAGTATTTTTAAGTAGAGGTGCAAGCCATTTAACCAATTTTTTCATAATCATAACATTATAAGACATATTAGCAGATTTGAAAATAGGAATTGTTTTGCTATATTCTTTTATAATTTCTTCTTCTTTTTCAGAAAAACCAGTAGTTGCAATTACAACAGGTATTTTCTTTTTAACAGCATATTTTAATATATTTAATGTTGATATCGGTACAGAAAAATCTATGATAACATCAGGATTTTCTCTAATATTTTCTATTTTATCAAAAACAGGAAAAGCAAATTCACCAGTTATATTTTTGTCAAAACCACATTTTAAAACTAAATCTTTATTTTGCTCTATAAGATCACAAACGGTTTGCCCCATTTTTCCATTACAACCATTAACCATTATTTCTAACATTATAATATCCTTTCTCATATCTATCAATTAATTTGAATAATTCTTTACTTAAAATTTCTTTCTTTTCATTACTTAATTCAGTTAAAGGAAGTCTTGGAATACCAAAATTATATCCAAGCAAATTTAAAGCATATTTTATAGGGATTGGATTTACTTCACTAAATAGCATATTAATCAAACAGATAGCATCTAATTGCATTTTTGTTGCTAGATTTGTATTTTTGTGTATGTAATTATTTACAATATCATGAGTGAATTTTGGCATTACATTTGATAAAACAGAAATTACTCCAATTCCTCCAAGAGATAAAATTGGTAAAATTTGGTCATCATTTCCAGAATAAATATTTAAGTTTTCATTACACATACTGGCAATTTTTGCAACTTGTGATAAATTTCCACTTGCTTCTTTAATAGCTACTATATTTTCTATTTTTGAAAGTTCTAAGCAAGTTTCAGGTTCAATATTAACACCAGTTCTACTTGGCACATTGTATAAAATAATAGGTAAATTAACATTTTGTGAAATTGATTCATAATGTTTAATTAAGCCATTTTGAGTACATTTATTGTAATAGGGTGTTACAATTAAAAGACCATCTGCACCTAAATCTTCAACTAATTTTGAATTTTCGATAACCTGTTTTGTATTATTTCCACCTGTGCCTACAATTATTGGAACTTTTCCATTAGATATTTTAATAGCTGATTTTATAATATTTGTTTTTTCATCATTTGTCATAGTAGCAGATTCTCCAGTTGTACCACAAACTATAATTGAATCTACATTGTTTTGAATTTGAAACTCAACTAACTTTTCGAATTCTTTTAAATTAATACCATTTTTATCAAAAGGGGTACAAATTGCAGTCCCACAACCTTTGAATAAAATTTTTTTCATAAATTGACTCCTTATAAAAAGTATAATAAAAATAATTCTATTTAGAGTTATTTTATAAAATATATTATTTATGATAATTAAAAAGGTTACAATTTTAATTTAAAAAATAATAAAAAAATTTTCAAAAATCTATTGACAAAATAAAAAATAAAATATAAAATAGAAACAACAAAAGCGAACAATAATTCGAAAAACAAAAATTTGAATAAAATATTTATAAGGAGTGATTAAAATGAGCTTAAAACAAAGAAAAATTAATATTAAAACAAACTTGAATAATAGTATTGAAAGACATCCTGTACCAATATTAGGTATAGATTATAAAGTAAAAATAGTTTATAAAAATATTAGAATAACAGAATTAAATGTTGAAAATAAAATTATAATTATATCACTTCCAAATAAATATAAGAATTTGGATAATAAAGAAATATTAGATTTAGCAATTGATAAGATGTATGAACAAATTGCAAATGTTGAAATAGAAAGAGCAATGGAGAAAACTAGGCTTATGTTAAAATTTGCACCAGAAGAATATGAGATTAAGAAAATAAAAAATTTGGGAGTTTGTAAAAATAAAAAAATAACAATTAATCCAGAAGTTGTAAAATATAGTCGTAAAGTAATTGATTATATTGTATTACATCAATATTGTCATTTAAAATATCAAAAACATAATAAACAATTTGTTGAAATGCTAAAAAAGTATTTGCCAGATTATAAGAAATGTGAAGAAATTTTATTAGATTTATAAATAGGAAAATTACTATATAAAAAATATAGTAATTTTTATTATTATGAAAAAAATATTAAAATTGCTCGACAATTTTTATAAAATATGATAAGATAAAGACACTTAAAAATATTGGGGTATCGCCAAGTGGTAAGGCATCGGACTCTGACTCCGACATTCCTGTGTTCGAATCACAGTACCCCAGCCATAATATTAAATTATAAAAAATTGATATTGTACAAATAATATTTTTAGGAGGGAAACCAATGAAAAAAATAAAAGGAATAACATTAGTTGCATTAGTAATAACAGTAACGGTGTTGATAATATTAACATCAATAGTTACTTATACTGGAATAGATGTAATACAGTCATCTAAATTGGCAACATTTACAGCAGAAATGAAGATTATGCAAACACAAGTAAATGCTATTTATCAAAAATATCTTGATGGTGAGACAATATATATAAATGGAACACCCTATTCTGGAAATGATATCTTAAATATAGGAAACATAGATCTTGGAGGACAAGCTGAAATAGTATTTACAGAAACTGCATCTGGAATTACAGATAGTAGTGGATATAAATATTGGAGTAAAGATTTAATAAAAGAATTAGGAATTGAAGGAGTAGAACAGGATTATTTTGTTAATGTAAAGAAAAGAAGCATTGTAAGTTGTAATGGTCTAAAATATGATGAAGAAGTTTACTATGTTTTAAGTCAACTACCAGACAATTTATATAATGTAGAATTTGAAAATCCAAATAATGGAAAGCCAACATTTGAGGTCTCAGTTACGCAACAAGGAGAAGATAAATGGAAAGTAAATATATCTCAAATAGAATATGAAACGGGATATATTAATAAGTGGAAAGTAAAGTATATATTAAAAGATAAAATAGAAGATGAAATAGAAGATAATGATTTGTGGTTAACAAGCAATAGCTTAACTTTTGAAATAAAGGAAAAAGGAATTTATCTAGTTGAAATTTTTAATGGAGATATTCAGTCTGAACCTAAATCAATAGACGTAGGTATGTAAATTGAGTTGAGATATTAAAAAGTGAAATAAATAAAATAATGGACAACAAAATAGTAATGACATAGGAATAGATAGTGAACATGTTAATTTAGATAAGTGGGTATATTGCAAAGTAGGTAATGAAAGATATGCCTCAAAACTCCTAATGGTTCGTTTTATAGTACATCAGAATATATAGGAAATCTTTATGATAAGAAAGAATATAAGGAACGGTACCACTATATTAGATACTTCTAATAATTATTCTCATGGAAAATCATATATTCAATTGAAATAAAATGTTAAAATGAGTTAAGATTTAATTCTAACTCATTTTTTTAATAATAAAATAAAAATCATTTTAAAAATCATTTAAAGCTATATAATTAAGGTTAGATAAAATTTATACTTTTCTACATTACAACTTTACTTTTACCAATTTTTGCTATATAATATATGAAGTAAAAATATGTAAGGAGAGATTTTAATGCAAAATAATAATCAAGAAAACAATAATGTAGACGAGTTAGATATTAATCATCTAATGAAAATTAGAAGGGACAAACTAGAAGAACTACAAAAAGAAGGAAAAGATCCATATGAAATAACAAAATTTAATAGAACAAACACAGCAGGGGAAATAAAATCAAATTATGATAAATTTGAACAAAAAGATGTAACAGTTGCTGGAAGAATAATAGCAAAAAGAATTATGGGAAAAGCATCATTTTGTACAATCCAAGATAGTGATGAAAAAATTCAAAGCTATGTAAGTATAAATGATTTAGGTGAAGAAAGTTATAAAGCATTTAAAACATGGGATATAGGAGATATAATTGGAATTAGTGGATTTGTTTTTAAAACAAGAACAGAAGAAATTTCAGTACATGCAAAAGAAGTTACATTACTTTCTAAATCTTTAAGACCTTTACCAGAAAAGTTTCATGGATTAAAAGATATTGATTTACGTTATCGTCAAAGATATGTAGATTTAATAATGAATCCCGAAGTAAAGAAAACATTTGAAATGAGAAGTAAAATAATTACTGAAATTAGAAAAATTTTAGATGAAAAAGGATATCTAGAAGTAGACACACCAATGTTAAATACAATATCTGGTGGAGCAACAGCAAAGCCTTTTATAACACATCATAATAGCCTAAATATTGATATGTATTTAAGAATAGCAACAGAATTAAACTTAAAAAGATTAATTGTTGGAGGATATGATAAAGTATATGAAATGGGAAGAATATTTAGAAATGAGGGAATGGATATTCGCCATAACCCAGAATTTACTACAATAGAACTATATGAAGCATATGCAGATTATCATGATATGATGGATATGGTAGAAGAATTATTTTCTAAATGTGCTATTAAAGTATGTGGAACTACAAAAATAAATTATCAAGGACAAGATATAGATTTAGCACCTGGATGGAAAAGAATCAGTATGATTGATTCCATAAAAGAAGTAACAGGAATTGATTTTAATGAAATTAATTCGGATGAGGAGGCAGTAAAACTTGCAAAGGAAAAGAAATTAGAAATACCAGATAAGACTAAAGAAACAAGAGGAGATATTATTAGTTTATTTTTTGATGAATATGTAGAAAAAACATTAATACAGCCAACTTTTATATATGATTATCCAATTGAAATTTCACCACTTGCAAAGAAAAAGAAGGAAGATCCAAGACTAACAGAAAGATTTGAGGCATTTATAGGAGGACGTGAATATGGAAATGCTTTTTCAGAATTAAATGATCCAATAGATCAATATGAAAGATTTAAAAAACAAGTAGAGGCAAGAGAAGCGGGTGACGAGGAAGCTGGAATGATGGATGAAGATTTTATTCAAGCTTTAGAGATTGGAATGCCCCCTACTGGTGGATTAGGAATTGGAATAGATAGACTAGTAATGTTATTAACAGATAGTAGCTCTATTAGAGATGTGTTGCTATTTCCAACAATGAAACCACTTACAGACCATTAAAAAATATTAGATAAGATATAGTAAAGGTGTTCAACTTATTATTCAGGAATTAAAAAAACAAGTAATATATTTATGTTTGGACAAAATATACATAAAAAAATTGAGAAAAACAATTGCAGAGAAATATTAATTTAGGAGATATAATATGATAGATTTTTCAAAAGCAACAGAAGAATTAAATAGTTATAAAGGTTCAGAAAAAAAGAAAACATTAATTTATAATGATATGAGATATTTAGTAAAATTTCCAGACCCAATAAGAGAAAAAAATAAAAATATATCATATATAAATAATGCATTTTCAGAATACGTGGGTAGTAATATATTTAAAATGGTAGGGTTTGAAACACAAAATACAATATTAGGAACTTATGTATATAATGGAAAAGAAAAAATCGTATGTGGCTGTGAAGATTTTACAGGTGACAATCATGTTTTATATGAATTTGAAAATATAGCATTAAGTGCAAATCCAGATAAAAAAATAGAAACAGAATTATCTGATATTATGGAAGTTATAGAAGAAATGCAAAATATGTCTCAAATTAATATCATTTTATATGATAATATAAAAGAAAAGTTTTGGGAAATGTTTATCATCGATAGTTTAATAGGAAATACGCACAGACATAATGGTAATTGGGGTATTTTAGTTAATGTGAAAAGTAGTGAAGCAACATTTTCACCAATATATGATTGTGGTTCATGCTTAAATCCATTATTAGATGATGAACAGATAAAAAAATTAAGTGAAGAAGAATTGAAAAATTTAGCAATAAATTGTTATTCATGTATGAAAGAAAATGGAAAAAAGATTAATTATATGACATATATTAGAAGTTTGAATAACGAAGAATGTAATAAAGCTATTTTTAGAATTTATCCCAAAATTAATATTGAAAAAATTAATAATTTTATTGATAACATAGATTGTATGGCACAGGAAAGAAAAGAATTTTATAAAGAGATAATTAAATTAAGATATGACATAATAAAACAAGTTTATAATAAAATAAATAAAATTTACTATGAATAATATCCAGTTAGAGAAAATATTTTAAAAAGGAAAGTAAAATCATGGAAAAAAACTATTTAGATAAAATTAAATATGAAAAAATTGGTGAAACTAAAAGCTCTAAAGAACGCCAATTAAACTGGAATATTGCATTTGGATTGCAAGCAGTAGATAATCTTACCCCTTCTAAATATATAGTAGATTTAGCAACAGAAAATATAATTGGAACAAAAAGTTATGAAATTGTTGAAGAAGAAGTAAAAAATTATTATGAAAATATTGATAAAGAGCATATAAATAAAGATGAAAAACAGGCAGATGAAGTATCCTTAAGAATAGTAAAAATATTAAATGATAAAGCTTTTACATTTAATTACTTAACATTAAAACAATTTCACAAAAAGCTATTTGAAAATATCGATATAGGAATTGATGAAAAATATATTGGAAAGTTTAGGGATTACAATATTACAAAAAAAGAACCAATATTAAATGGAGAAACAGTACAATATGCTGATTACTCCATGATAGAAGAAACTTTAAAATATGATTTTGAAGAAGAAGCAAATCAAAAATATATAGAAAAAACTGATAAAGAAAAAATAGAAAGAATAAGCACATTTACTGCACATATCTGGCAGGTACATCCTTTTGGGGAAGGAAACACAAGAACAATAGCTTTATTTATTCAAAAATACTTAAATAGTAAAGGATTTACTGTTAATAATGAATTATTTAAAGATAATTCTTTATATTTTAGAAATGCATTAGTTAGAGCAAATTATAGCAATATTTCAAAAGGAATTGAAGAAAATAAGAAATATTTGATATTATTTTTTGAAAATCTATTACTCAATAAACAAAATAAATTGGATAATTTAATATTTAATAGCAAATAGGAGAAAAAAATATATATGAGTGAAACAATATCTATTAACATTGTAAGGAAAATTATTTTTGATATCTTAATAGAAAGAAGCAATACAGAAATGGATGCAGCTAATGAATTAATAGAAGAGGAAGTTGCACAAACAGGGATATCAAGTAACTATGCAAATTCAATAGGATGGCAGTCTTGTGGAATAAGAGTATTAGCTGATGATGTCATAAGAGGAATAATACCTATAAAAGAAGCAATAGAAATTCTTACTCCATATGAGAAAAAAGAAACAAAAAGAAAATGTCAAGAATGGTTAAAAGAAAGAAATAAAAAACAAATAGAAAGGTAAAATAAAAATGAAAAATAAAAAAATAGGAATTATAATTTTAATTGTTTTATTAGTCATTATTGTAAGTGCAATAGTAGGATATTTTGGTTATAAATATATACAAAGTCAAGAAACTGTAGGAACTACATGGGGAGATAAATATTTAGATAAAATACAAAAAGATATTGAAGAAGGAAAATATAAAAATGTAGAAAATAGTAAGCTAGAATTTTTAAAAATAGAAGAAACAGAAGAACCAATACTAATAGTAGAATATGAAGAAAATGATAGAAAAATAACAAATATTATGACAATAAATGACCAAAACGAAGTAAAAAAAATAGCATATAAAAGTAATGAAAATGCACAAGATGATATAAAATATTTATATGATTTAGAAAAACAAGAATATGGTTGGTATTTATGGGAAAAACAAGAAAATGGTGATGAAAGCTATAATCATATAACAAAAGAATTAGTAGTACAAAACTTTAATGTAAGTGAAAATACACTTAGCTATTTTCAAAAAGATCAGTTAGAAAAAAAGGAAAATGGTAAAAACTATTTTGATGAAAAATTTGTAGAAACAGACCTTGAATTAGATAAAACAGACATAGATTTACAATCAAAAAATGGATTGAAAGATACTTTTAAAGAAAAAATTTCAAAATATGAAGAAGAAAGTAAAAAAATTGAAATTGCTAAAGAAACAACAAATAAAAAAGTTGAAGAAATAAAAAGTCAAGAAGCAAAAGAAGCTGAAGAAAAAACAAGACAAGAACAAGAAAAGGCAAAAAAAGATGAAGAAGATAGAAAAAGAGCAGAAGAAGCTGCAAAAAAAGCAGCTGAAGAAGCTACAAAAGGTATAAAAATTGGAAATTACACAATAAAATATGGTAATTATGTAGGTGATGCAGGAGCTACTGGTGAAACATTAACAATAAATTCTGATGGAACAGTAACATTAAAAAGTAGTAGTGGAACAGAAAAATATACATATAAAATAGAAAATTATAATTTCGCACAAGATTCATCTTCAAATAATAATAAAAAAGCAATTGTTCTATATAATACAGATGGAACAAAATGCTTTGGATTACAAGCATTTTCTAATACAGAATTAGGAGATGGAGGAACTCTTCAATATAATTATAAAAATTAAGAAACAAAGAACAGTTGAGATTTATTCTTCTTCTGTTCTTTACTTTTAAAATTAATTACAAATAATTGAAATTTTTAATAAAATATGATATATTAAACGAAGTAAAAAAATCATGCAAAGGAGAAAAATAAATGTTTAATTTTTCATTTGATAGAAGAATAATATATATAATTATTGCAATATTATTGCTTTTTACAGTTGCACAATACATAAATAATCCAGCAGAATTATTTGGCTTACTTCTAACAGTTCCAGGTGTATTAATTGCAATTACATTTCATGAATTTGCACATGGATTAGCAGCATATAAATTGGGAGACAATAC
>CANPZA010000059.1 GCA_947588915.1 uncultured Clostridia bacterium | reverse complement strand
TTTTATCATAAATTTGATGTTTTTTCTTATTATTTCTACTTTTTTTATTGCGAAAAATTTTTATTCTTTTTTACTGTTGAAAAAGTTGAAAAAGTTGTAATATCTTGTTATAATATTTATATAAATTTAAGGAGGAGACAATGAAAACAATACAATATAATAAATCTAATTTAACAGAGGATAAAATACAAAGAAAAGTAAATAAAGTAAGGGCAATTTTAATAAATGATAAAGGACAATGTTTATTGACAAAATATACAGGACTTTATATGCTACCAGGAGGGGGTGTTGAGGAAGGAGAAAATGAACAACAGGCGATAGCAAGAGAAATACTTGAAGAAACAGGAATAGAAATTGATAGTGATAAAGCAATAAAATTTTTAAGAATAAAAAGTTATGATGCAAATTACTATGATAGAGTGCAAAAAAAGGAAATAAATAGGCTTACAGATACAATATTTTATGAAATACATACGTGTGATGATATAAATGAAAGTAATAAAAGATTAACACAAAGTGAAAAGGAAAAAAATCATCAAGTTAAATTTGTTAATTTATCAAAAATTGAATATATGGTTCAAACAAACATATCTAATAATCCAAAAAAGCCAATTTTTGATAGAGAAATATTGACAGCTTTAAGAGAATATAGAGAATTTAAATCAAAGCAACTTGAAAATAATGAAAAAGGAATGGAAGATATATGATAGATTTACATATGCATACTAATTATTCAGATGGAACAGATACAGTAATAGAATTATTAAAAAAAGCAGAAGATAAAGAGTTGAAGTATATTTCAATTACTGATCATAATAATTGTTATGCATATGATGAATTAAAAAAAATTAATGTTAATGAGTATTTTAGCGGTAAAATAATAAAAGGTGTAGAATTAAATACATATGTAGAAAATATACCAATTGAATTGCTTGGATATGGGATAGATACAGATATAATAAATGAAGAAGTTAAAAAAATGTATATTACTAAGGAACAAAAAAATAAAATAGAATTAAAACAATTACTCATTATATGTGGAAAGTTAGGAATAAAATTTGCACATAATTTCGAAGAAAATTACAATAAATCACAATATGCTTTTGCTAGTTCATATGTACTTAATGAAATAAAAAAGAATAAAGAAAATAGAAAATTCTTCTTGAGTGAAGAAACATGGAAGAATGATATGAAATTTTATAGATTTGAAATGTGTAATAGAGACAGTAATTTTTATATAGATAATATAAAAATATTACCAAAAGTAGAAGATGTAATACAATTAATAAAAAAATCAGGTGGACTTGTTTTTGTCCCACATATTTATATATATGGGAATAATTCTGAAAAGATTTTTAAAAGCATAATTAAAAATTATAAAGTTGATGGTTTTGAATGTTATTATTCTAAATTTACTGAAGAACAAAGTAATTATTTAAATAGATTTTGTGAAATAAATAATTTATATAAATCAGGCGGAAGTGATTATCATGGAAAAACTAAACCAAATATTGATTTGGGAACAGGAATAAATGGAAATTTGAATATATCTGAAGAAATTATTAATAATTGGAAGAGTAAGATATAAAAAATGTAATAAAAAGGTAAAAAGCGGAGAGTGATATTAATGGCAGTATTATTACCAGGAGGAGCAGGCTATATAGGAAGTCATACAGCAGTTGAATTATTAAATGAAGGTAAGGAAATAATAATAATAGATAATTTTTCTAACAGTAACCCTAAAGTATTAGATAAAATAAAAACAATTACAAAAAAAGATTTTAAATTTTATGAAATTGACTGTACAGATAAAGAAAAATTAGAAAAAGTATTCAAAGAAAATAAAATAGATAGTGTAATAAATTTTGCAGGATTAAAATCTGTAGGGGAATCAATACAAAAACCAATAGAATATTATACTAATAATATTTCAGGAGCCCTTTGTTTGCTAGATATCATGAGAAAATATGGATGTAAAAAATTTGTATTTAGTTCATCTGCAACAGTATATGGACAACCAGAAAAAATACCATTAACAGAAGATTGTAGGATAGGTGGAACTACAAATCCATATGGTACAACTAAATTATTTATTGAGCAAATTTTAAAAGATATATATGCATCTGATAATAGTTGGGATATATGTATATTAAGATATTTTAATCCAGTTGGTTCACATGAAAGTGGTTTAATTGGTGAAGAGCCACAAGGAATTCCAAATAACTTAATGCCATATATTGTAAGAGTTGCAAAACGGAGAACTAAAAGAATTATCTATATTTGGAAATGATTATAATACAAAAGATCGGCACAGGCATAAGAGATTATATTCATGTTGTAGACTTAGCAAAAGGACATAAAAAAGCTTTAAATAAACTAGATAGAGAAGGAAAAGGCTTATATATTTATAATCTAGGTACAGGAAAAGGATATAGTGTACTTGACATGGTAAAAACATTTGAAAAAACAACAGGAAAAAAAGTACCTTATAAAATTGTACAAAGAAGACAAGGAGATGTAGCAACTTGTTTTGCAGATCCAACAAAAGCAAAAGAGGAATTAGAATGGACTGCAAATAAAACATTAGAAGATATGTGTATAGATTCTTGGAATTACATTATAAATAGAGAATAGAAAATAAAAGGGGAGGAAAATATGATAAATTTCAAACAAGAAATTGCAAAAAATATATCACAAGTAATAAACATAAATCAAGAAGAATTAGAAAGCTATATTGAAAAACCAAAAGATATAAACAAAGGTGATTATGCATTTCCATGTTTTCGACTTGCAAAAGAATTAAAAAAATCACCTATTGATATTGCAAATGAAATAAAAACTAAAATAAAAATAGATGAAAACATAATAGAAAAAATAGAAGTTTTAAATGGATATCTTAATTTCTATATTAATAATAAAAAGCTTGTAAATGAAGTAATAAAAGCAATAGAGGAAAAAGATTTTGGTAAAAAAGATATAGGAAAGGATAAAACAATACTTATAGAATATTCTTCTCCAAATATTGCAAAACCATTTCATATAGGGCATTTAAAAAATACTGTAATTGGTATGTCATTATATAATATATATAAATATTTAGGCTATAATACAATTGGAATAAATCATTTAGGAGATTATGGAACACAATTTGGGAAATTAATTGAAGGATATAAAAGATGGGGAAATGAATACAACTTAGATAATAATCCAATTGAAGTCTTAATGCAAATTTATGTAAGAATAAGTGAACTTTGTAAACAAGATGAAACAGTATTAGAAAATGCAAGAGAAAATTTTAGACTATTAGAAAATCAAGATAAATATTGTATAGAATTATGGGAAAAATTTAAAGAATTAAGTTTAAAAGAATTCCAAAAAGTATATGATATGCTTCGGAATTAAATTTGATGAAGTAATAGGAGAATCATTTTATATAGACAAGATGGACAAAATATATGAACTATTAGAAAATGCAAATGTATTAGAAGAATCAGAAGGAGCACAAATTGTTAATTTAGAAGATAAAGGATTAGGAGCTTGTATAATAAAAAAATCAAATGGTTCAAGTATTTATGCAACAAGAGACTTAGCAGCAATTCGTTATAGAGCAAAAAAATATAATTTTGATAAATGTCTATATGTAGTTGCATATGAACAAGCTCATCACTTTAAACAACTATTTGAAGTTGCAAAATATTTAGATATACCACAAAAATGTAAAAATGGTTTAAAACATATACAATATGGAATGGTAAGACTATCAACTGGAAAAATGTCAACAAGAGAAGGAAATGTTATAAAAGTTGAAGATTTATTATTGGAAGCAATTAGTAGAGTAGCAAATATAATAAATGAAAAAAATCCTAATTTAGAAAACAAAGAACAAGAAGCTAAGAAAATCGGTATAGGAGCAGTTATTTTCCATAATTTATCAAATACTATTATAAAAGATCAGGTATTTGATTGGAATCAAGTATTAAATTTTCAAGGGGAAACTCGGACCATATGTACAATACACATATGTACGTACAAAAAGTGTATTACAAAAGGTAGGATATATACCAAAATCAAAAGACATAAATTTGGATAATTTATTAGATGAATATTCATTGAATATTTTAAAATTAATATATGATTTTGAGAACATATTAATACAAGTAACTAAAAGTGATGAACCATCAATATTAGCTAGATATTTAATTGATTTATCAAAAGCATACAGCAATTTTTATAATGAAAATAAAATAATAAATGAAAACAAACAAATACAAGATGCTAGGATATATTTAACATATAGTGTAGGAAAAGTGCTAGAAATAGGAAGTAATTTGTTAGGAATAAAAATGCCTGATAAAATGTAATAAAAAATGGAGGAAAATAAATGGCAGGGAAACACTCATATAATGAAAAAAGAGAATTACCAAAAGCAATGACAAAAGAAGCATTTGAAACTAATCAAAATAAGAAGAAAAAGAAAAGCAAATTTAGGTTATTCCTTAAGATACTATTAGTATTAATAATTTTATTAGCAATTTTCTTAGGTGGAGTTTTATGGTTTATTAATAATAAATTAGGAAAAATGCAGAAAATCAGTATAAATGAAGCACATTTAGGAATTTCAAAAGTAGCAAATGCAAATTTATCAGAATATAGAAATATAGCTATATTTGGAATAGACTCAAGGCAAGATAATTATAATATGGGAAATAGAAGTGACTGTATTATTATTGCAAGCATGAATAATAATACAAAAGAAACCAAATTAATATCAGTTTATAGGGATACTTATGTACAAATAGATGGACATGGATTAGACAAAATAACACATGCTTACTCATATGGTTCAGCACAACTTGCCATTAATACTTTAAATACAAATTTTGATTTAAACATTAAAGAATTCATAACACTAAACTTTGATGCTGTAAAAAATATTGTAGATAGCATTGGAGGTATTAGTATGAAAATTACATCTGAAGAAGTATCACACATACCTGGAATAAATCAAGCTGGAACATATAATTTAACAGGAGAACAGGCTTTAGCATATGCAAGAATTAGATATGCAACAGGAGGAGATTATAAAAGAACAGAAAGAATGAGAGATGTTTTAACAGCAGTTGTAAATAAAGCAAAGACATTAGATATTACAAAATTATATAATCTAGTAAATAAAATACTTCCAGAAATCTATACAAACATAACAATAACTGATATACTATCATTACTTCCAAATATAACAAATTTTAAAATATCTGATAGTATCGGTTATCCATTTGATACAAAAGGAATAACCTTAGATAAATGGTACTCAGTTCCTGTTACTTTAGAAAGTAATGTAATAAAACTTCATAAAGAAATTTTTGGACAACAAGATTATATACCAACAGAAACTACAAAAACTATTAGTAATCAGATTATCCAAAAAACAGGATATACTAACTAAATTGATATTTTTTACTTAATATAGTAAAATAAATAGCATAAAAGGAGAAAAATATGTTATTAAAAGATATAAAAGAAATATTACCATTTGCAAATAAGATGAAAGTATATGCATTTGTTGGACCATCTGGAACAGGAAAAAGTTATAGAGCTCAAATGGTAGCAGGTGAAAAAGATACACATTTTATTATTGATGATGGGCTATTAATAAAAGATAATGAAGTAATAGCAGGAGAATCAGCTAAAAAAGCATCTACAAAAGTTGCTACTGTTAAACATGCTCTTTTTTATGAAGAAGAAGAAAAAGCTGAAATTATAAAAGCATTAAAAAAACATAAACCACAAAGTATATTAATATTAGGAACATCAGATGGGATGGTAGAAAAAATAGCTACTAATTTAGGACTGCCAGAAATATCAGAAACTATATATATTAAAGATGTAGCAACTGAGCAAGAAATGCAAACAGCAAGAAAAATCAGAGTGACAGAAGGAAAACACGTTATACCAGTTCCAACTTTTGAAATAAAAAAAGATTTTTCAGGATATTTATTAGATCCACTTCAAATATTTAAATCAAAAGGAAAAGGGCAAAAACCATATATATCTGAAAAATCAATAATAAGACCAACATTTAGTTATATGGGAAGATTTACAATTTCTGATTTAGTATTTAGACAAATACTTGAATATTTAGCAATGCAACAACCAGCAATATACAAAATATTAAAAACAAGAGTAGAGAATTATGGTGAAGGTGCTAAGATTTATATGGAAGTAACAATCATGTATGGCTATAATGTAAAAGATGGATTAAAAGAATTTAAGGAAAAAGCAAAAAAAGAAATTGAGAAACTAACAGCCATGAATGTAGTTGAATTAGACATAGTAGCAAAAAATATCTATGTACCAGAAAGGGATTAGGGGACGTTCTTTAAATCCCTTTTAGAATGAAAAATATATATAATTTAAATAAATAATAAAAAATAAAAAGGGATTTAAAGAACGTCCCCTAATCCCTAAGGAGGAGTATAAATGTCATTTGTAGTTGCAATAGATGGTCCTGCAGGCTCAGGAAAGGGAACTATAACTAAATTAGTAGGTGGAAAATTAGGATTAATAAATATTGATACTGGTGCTACTTTTAGATGTGTTGCATTAGATATGTTAAATAAACAAATAAAAATTGATGAAGAAGAAAAAATAAAAGAGCTTTTAGATAAAATAAATATAGAAATGAAAGAAGATGGAAAAATCTTTTTAAATGGTGAAGAAGTAACAAATAGAATAAGACAAAATGATGTGAATGACTTTGTATCTCCTGTTTCTACTATTAGAATAGTAAGAGAAAAGTTACTAGAAATTCAAAGAAATATTGCAAAAGGAAAAAATGTTATTATGGAAGGAAGAGACATAGGAACAACGGTTTTCCCAAATGCAAATGTAAAAATATATTTAGATGCATCTGCTGAAGAAAGAGCAAAAAGAAGAGTAAAGCAAAATGAAGAAAAAGGAATTAGTACTTCATATGAAGAAGTATTGAAAAATATTATTGATAGGGATAAAAGAGATTCCAGCCGAGAAATTGCACCATTAAAGCAAGCAGAAGATGCTATATATGTTGATTCAACTAATATGACAATTAAAGAAGTAGTAGATAAAATAATAGAAATTATAGAACAAAAAAGGGGAAAATAAAATGAAAAGATTTTTTAAGGGAATTGTAAAATGGATTGTACGAGGAGCAATATATATATGGTGTAAAGTATATTATAGAGCGGAGATTATAGGATTAGAAAATATACCAAAAGATGAACCTCTTATATTTTGTGGAAATCATAGAACATACTTAGATCCGCCATTGATGGTATGTACTGCTAAAAGGGATATGAGGTTTTTAGCAAAAGATGAATTGGCTAAAAATCCTTTTTTGAATTTTTTAGGTTGGGCCTTTGAGGCTATTCATGTAAAAAGAGATGAAAAAGATATAACAGCTATAAAAGAGTCTTTAAAAGCATTAAAAGATGGACAATGTATAGCATTATTTCCAGAAGGGACTAGAAATGGTATAGAAAAAGGTGAAAAACTAAAAGATGGAGTTGCATTTTTTGCAGTAAGAAGTGGGGCAAAAATATTACCATGTGGTATAAAAGGTGGAGATAAAAAGAATAGAAAAGTTACTATTAAATATGGAAAGCCATTAGATTATAGCAAATATAAAGGCAGTAAAGATAAAGAAGTATTAGATAAAATAACAAAAGAAGTTATGGATAGTATATTAGAGCTTGCAAAATAAACAATTTAATATTACTTGACTTTTGTCTTAACTATATACTATAATATAGTTTGTATGCCGATGTAGCTCAGTTGGTAGAGTAGTGAATTCGTAATTCAAAGGTCAGCAGTTCAATTCTGCTCATCGGCTCCAATTTAAGACAACTTACGAACTATATTGGGTTCGTAAGTTTTTTCATTTTAGAAAAGACTAATCGAATTCATATTAATGTCCTAGCAAGCAATGAATTTGTACTTCTGCCAAATTCAGCATATGAAATTAATTCCAATTTTTTTTAGTTTTCAGTTCGTATTGTCTTTATTCAATAATATAAATCTAAAATAAAAAATGTATATTTTTACAAAACCATTGACATACACAAACAGATGTTTTATAATGATATACAAATAAAAAAGGATGTGAATTTATGAAAGAAAACAATTTAGTAATTCAAAGTGAATTTTCAAATGAAGATATAAAAAATTTAATATATACAATAAGAGGAAAACAAGTTATGTTAGATAGTGATGTAGCTATGCTATATCATTATGAAACTAAAAATGTAAATAAAGCAGTAAAAAGAAATATTGATAGATTTCCAGAGGAATTTTGTTTTCAACTAACATAAAATGAATTTCAAACTTTGAGGTTCCAAATTGGAACCTCAAAACAAAATTTAGAAATAAAAGATGAATTTAGAGGAGGAAGAAGGTATTTACCTTATGTTTTTACAGAACAGGGAATTGCTATGTTAGCAGGTGTTTTAAAAAATGATATAGCTGTAAAAGTTAGTATTAATATAATAAAAACCTTTATAGAAATGAGAAAATTTATATCTTTAAATGGACAAGTGTTTGAAAGATTAACAAGTATGGAATATAAACTATTAGAACATGATAAAAAATTTGACAAGGTTTTCAATCAACTCCAGTTAGAAGATAATATAAAGCAAAGAATATTTTTTAATGGTCAAATATATGATGCATATAGCATCATTATAGATATTATAAAAAAAGCAAATAAAAAAATTTTAATAATAGACAATTATATAGATGACAGTATTTTAAAAATGTTAGCTAAAAAGAAAAGCAATACTGAAGTAATTATTTTAACATCAGATAAAAGCAATATTGAAACTTTAGATATTAAAAAATTTAATAAAGAATATCCTATTCTTAAAGTTGCTAAAACAAATAAATTCCATGACAGATTTATTGTAATAGACAACAAAGAAATGTATCATTTGGGAGCTTCTATAAAAGATTTAGGTAAAAAATGCTTTGCAATCAACAGAATCGAAGATACGGAAATTATAGAAAAAATTATTAATTTATAAAAATACTCATTTAATTCAATGCAATTTCGCAGAATTAAATGAGCAAGTTTTATAAAGATAATAAATTATAAATTTGACTTACCTTCATAAAGAGTTTCTATAAGTTCCATTTAGGGGGATAAATATATTCAATTTTATCTTTTTTAGGTATATAATGTTTTTTTATTTTTGTTCTATTAGATTTTAATTCAGG
>CANPZA010000058.1 GCA_947588915.1 uncultured Clostridia bacterium | reverse complement strand
AATAATTACACAAATATATTAAAACACATAAATCCATAATTTTCAATAACTTTAGACATAAAATTCATCGCAATTTTTGACTTTTTTCTACAAAAAATTAGGAACACTTTTTAATGTTCCTAATCTTTTTTTAATATTATATTTTCAATAGATTCTTTTCTCATATTTTTTATTAACTCACAACTATTATCTAATTTCTTTTGTTCCTCAGCATTTAGATTTAATTCTATAACTTCTCTTACACCATTTCTATTAATAATAGAAGGAACTCCTATATAAATATCATTTTGACCATATTTATTTTCCAGATAAGTAGAAACTGTTAAAATAGAGTTTTCATCATCTAAAACAGCTCTCACTAGCCTATTTAATGACATTCCTATCCCATAATATGTTGCTTTCTTCTTTTCTATAATTTCATATGCAGCATTAACAACTCCTTCATGTATTTTTTGTAAATCTTCTATTGGATGGTCATATTCCTTCATAATATCTTTTACTTTTTTACAACCAATATATGCATGTTCCCAAGGTACAAAGGAAGAATCTCCATGTTCTCCCATTATATATGCATGAACATTTTTACTTGATATTTTAAAATAATCTGCTATTAAATAACGAAGTCTTGCTGTATCTAAAACAGTTCCTGTACCTATTATTTTATTCTTTGGAAATCCTGATACTTTCCAAACTACATATGACATTAAGTCAACAGGATTACTTGCTACTATAATTATTCCACTAAATCCACTTTCTATAATATTTTGTGTTATTTGCTTCATTATTTTGGTATTAACCTCTGCTAATTCCAATCTTGTTTGTCCAGGCTTTTGTGCTACTCCTGCTGTTATTACAACAATTTCTGCATCTCTACATTCATTATAATCACCTGCTCTTATTATCATTTTTTGTGGTGCAAATGGTAATCCATGTGATAAATCCATTTCTTCTCCTATAGTTTTTTCCTTATCTATATCTACTAAAACCAGTTCTTCAATGCCTCCTCTATTCAACATAGAATATGCCATACTCATACCTACAAATCCAGTTCCTATTAAAACTATTTTTCCTTTTTTCATAATGATTTACCTCCTATAATTGTTATTATAGCACATATTCATAATTTTAGTTTACTTTTTACATATTTTATGATATAATACGAAAAAAAGCAAGTTAAGGGGTGTAATTAGAATGAGTTTAAATTCAGATGACACTACTATTTTGGCTGAAAATAAAGTATTAATCTTATATATATTAAACTTAAGTAACAAAGAATTTAAACAAGATGATTTATTCAATATTATAACTTCTATAAATAATATGAATTATTTCTATTTTAAACAGTTACTTACTGATTTAATAGATTCCAATTTAGTAGGTAGTTACACAAAAGAAGCAGAAATAGTTGTTAAAATCACTTCAAAAGGCAAAGAAGCTTATAATCTTACAAAAGATGTATTACCAGGTCTTACAAAATTAAAAGCAGATAATATATTTAACAAAGAATTTCCTTCTATAGAAGAAGCTTCTTCTATAACTGCTGAATTTATTCCTAAAAATGAAAATGAATACACTATAAAATGTAAAATCGTTGAAAATAATGAAACTATATTTGAGGTAAAAACTTTTGCAGGTTCCAGAGATAGAGCGAAACGTATTGTAGATAATTGGAATAAAAATGCCACTTTTATTTACCCTCAAATTCTAAATTTATTATTACAAGACAATAAAAAGGAAGATTAATTCTTCCTTTTAAAATATAATACACAATATTAAAAAAATTAGTATTTTTATCATAATATCTGTAAAAAATTTATAATTCGTACATTTAATTCCTATTGAATTAATTTTATCAAATCCTTCTACTAATTTATTTATTTCTTCTTTCGAAGATATATCTTTATCATCCATATATTCTTTAGCTAAATATCTTGCTTTTATCATAGCATCATTTTCTAAGTAAACTCTTACAGTATAATAAATAATACTTAATATAAACAAAATAGATAAAAACATCATTTCATATGGCAAAATATTAAAGATTTTCAAAGCACAAATAGTTATAAAATAAATTAAATATATATTTGAAAATATAAAATTAAAAATTAATATTTTTCTATCTTGAATAGAATGTAGACACTCATGTGCGATAGTCTGTATTCTTGTGTAACTATCTTGTATATTTGCTATTAAAATTTTATTTGTTATAGCAATATATAAACTAGTTTTTGTTTGACTATCTTCCTCTATAACAACATCTTCATTATTTAATCTTTTTAGATAGTCCTTACATATTTCAAAATTACTTGGATAATTTTTAGCTAAATTATCCAAGTATTCATCATCTGCTATATGTTTTATTTTTTTCATATTATAATCAAATATATATTTTAGTATTAATATTGATATTAATATTAAAATAGCTATAACTATTAATTCCATAAAATTTACCTCTTTTGTATAACTAAATGTTATTGCATAACATCTCTAATTGCTTCCCCTATTATTTTGTTTACATCTGCAATTACAATATTAAATTTAGTTTCAGCCTCAAAAAACTTTTTGGCTTCTTCTATTTCAATTAATTCCGAATATAATTCTTGAACTTTTTTATATTTTTCTTCATCCTGCTTTCCTGTTTGCATCATTTCAATTTGGGTTTCATATCTTTCTTTTTCAAATTCAGCCATTTTTTCTTTTAAACTTGTATTTAAATTTAAGGCTTGTTTTGCCATTTTATAATTAATATATTCCTCAGATTGTTTTATTTCTTGTGCTAATTTATTTGCTGTATCATAAATATTCACTTTTTTCTCTCCTTTTTTATTTATATTATTGAGTTGTAATTTGCGTATCAACTACAGGTGCTTCAATTGTAACATTACTACTTGTTGGGCATATATTCACAAAAGTATTACCATCATTAACATTAATTTCATTACCATTTAAGTCTTGATATACAGTTTGCTCATCTCTTGCATTTTTTACACATTTAATTTTTATAGCTTTTCCATTAGTAATATAATATCCATCAAATGTTCCAATATTTTTTAGTCCTTGTCTACCCTTGTTTTCAGGATCTGATAAAGTATAATTATCACAAAAAGTTACAATTATATTTTTAGTCGTTAAAACATTTCCTGTATCCCAATCTGTTTGTGCTTTTCCTCTTGCATATCTTTTATATACCTTATTTTCCGCATCATATTCGTATTTTACAGTTTGAAGTTTAGAATGTGGAATTGTTACAGTTATCGCTTCTTGTCCATCTTCTAAGTTCACTTCATCTACTACATAATTTAAAACACTATCTTTAGTAGATGTCATTCTATATTTTTTATTTTGTGCTGATTGTAATAATTTTTCGGAACTAGTTACTGCATTGTGTGGTGCAGCTTTATCTCTAACTCTCCAAAAAGTGGTCCCATCTTCTGCAATTCCATCTATTTCGTTAATTGTATATTTTTTTATATCACTACCAGCTTGAGGGCTTTCTCCAAAATGTGTATAAATAGCATCATTTTCCATAACATAATCAATAAAATAATGTCTAGCACTTCTTACTGGACCTATTTTTTCTACATCTGCTCCTTTAAATAATGCCATTAATCTTGTTTCTCCACCTTCTACTATAATTTCATATATCATATATGCTTTTTGTAATCCTGCTTGTGGCCATGCTCCATTATGATTATCAATCATAACAGCTATTGGTCTATCATTTCCTTTGAAAATTTGAACTGTTTTTTCTTCTACTTCAGGTTCTATTTCTTCTTCTATTGAAACTGACATTTCTTCGTTTTCTCTGTCTTTTACTATTTTGTATCCTAATATTATTCCTGATGCAATTATTAATATTATTAGAAAAACAACTATTTTTTTCATATGCAATTCTCCCTTCTAACTTCTATCAATATTTAAAATTGATAGTATTTTTTCTTCTTTCGGTCTCATAATTTTTTTATCTTCTTCTTTTATGTGGTCATATCCCATTAGATGATAAAATCCATGTACTATCATATAACTAAGCTCTCTTTCAAAACTATGCTCATATTCTTTCGCTTGTTTTTCTACTTGTTCGATTGATATAATAATATCACCTAATATATCTTCATGTTGAAAATCCTTTTCCATTATTTTTTTACTCAACTCATCCTTTTTAAACATAGGAAAAGAAAGTACATCAGTTGATTTGTTTATACCTCTAAATTCTTTGTTTATATCTTTTATTTTTTCTTGGGTTGTTAAAATTATAGATATATATAATTTTGAATCTTCTATACTCTCTTCTCTAAAACACTGTTCTAGTACTTTCTTTATAATTTCTTCATATTCTTTTTTTTCATCTATATCTTGATATATTATTTCATACATATTATGCAACTTCCTTAAATTTTATGTATTTTCCATTTGAAGTATAAGAATTACTTAATTGTCTTAATACTCCATAATCTACTAATTTTCTTTTGTAATATTTCAAGATTTTTGAATAATCTGTTTTTTCATTATCTAATTTTTTCATATCGTTTTTTATAAATAATATTTCTTTTTGTTTTATATATTCAATAAAGTCTGTCTCTTTTAATTTAGATATTTCTTTATATTTATTCCAAAATTCTTTATAATTTTCTCTTTGTTTTGGTGAATCCCAATATACTTTTGTAGATAATAATTTAATATTATAATCTTCTATTAAATTTATTAACATTGAATATATTTTTTCTCTCTTCGCTGCTATTTTGGTGTCTTGTACTAAAATTCTTGCATCTCTTAGTAATTTTTCATAACATTGTTCTGCTACTATTAATGGAAGACTATGTGTAAATAACTTTCTACTTATACCAAGTAATACCATATTTTTTTCTATATTATCTTTTGTATCTAATTTTCCTACTGTATAAGATTCATATTTTTCATAGTCAGGAATTATATTTTTTATATTTTCATCATAATTTACTTCTATTTTTAGTGATAATATATTTTGTATATATTCTTCCAAAGTATGAAATATTTTTGTATAAATCCATTCTTTTGCACTATCATATATATTAGTATTATCTGCTACTTTGATTGAATAATTTTTCAATATTGATTTATATAATGAATCCATTTTTGATATATAAAATTTATTATACTTTTCTAGTATTTTCTCTTTTCCAGATACTTTTATACCTTCATAGTCTAATTCTATTAAATACTTTTGTTTCCTATATTTATATTCTATATATTCACTTTCTTTTAAACTAGTTACTTCATAATATTTTGATAATGCATTCTTTTCAAATTCTGATGCTGTATCATTTTTTACTTTCTTATATATAGAATCCATAACATATTTATCAAGAGCACTTAAATATGCTTCATATGCAGAATCATATTTTTTTTCTAATTCTTCACTATCATAATTTTCATCATCTTTACAATAGTTTTCATAAGCTTTTATTACATTATTTCTTTTTATTGAAATTAACATTCCATTAATTCCAATTTTTGTAGGTATTAACATTCTTGTTAAGGTTTTTGTTATCTTATTAAAAAAGGTTTTATCTGCACCAGTTATTCTTAGACTTTTTTCTTCCATTTAAATCATCCCTTCAAAATACAATTTTCTCATTAGTCCCTATATTTTCTAAAACCTCGTATGTAACATAAACATCAATACTATCATCTTTCTCATAAGCATTAATATTTTTATTAACAATTGCTTCTTTATTTTCAATTTCTTGATCTAATTCTTGCTCTAATTCTTCTATCCCTATATTTTTAGCTTCCTCAATTGTATATTTCTTTGTACTTTCTTCAATTTGTTTATAAGTTGTTTTTATTATAGAAATTGGTAAATAGAAGTTAGAAAATATCTTCATTTTGTTTTCTGTTTCTATTGTATCATAAATTTCAAATTTTGAAACCCCTTTATGCAAATTTATTTTAAAATTATTAAATTTTATTGAATATTTATTTTCTAATTTACCTGTTTCTTTTCTTTCCGTAGTATTATATGGTATATTTTTATACTTCGTATGCCATACTCTTGCTTGTATCTCTCCTGTTGCATGAACATATCTTATTCCTGTGTATTTTCCTTCCATCCAACCATTAATTAATGTATCTCCCTTTCTTACTGTGTCTCCTACCTTTACATTTGCTGTTCCTGTTTTTGCATTTATTTTTGTTACTATTCCTTCTTTATCAGAAATAATATTACAATATTCTTCATTATCTATAATTTCTGGTTTTTCATGAGCCTTTACTATTTTTACAATAGCATTTGTACCTTTTAACTCTATCCCCATCCAAGCAATATCATTTCTTTGTAATCTTATTTTATTTATAACTTCTTTTGTATTAATACTGGATTTTAATCTTCCTGTTTTTAATCCCGCTATTTCGATATCTTTGGCTATATTTTCTAAATTTTGTCCATTTTCTTCTGTAATATCCACATTCCACACAAAATTTGAGGATAATATCATTAAAAATATAAATACAAGCAATAAAACAAAAAATATTTTTCTTTTTTTATATTTGTGTAGTAAAAAAGGGAATCCTTTTTTGCTTTTTATTTTAACTTTACATTTTGTTTTTTTTGCTATTCTACAAACTTCTCTAAAATCATTAATATTGGTTCTTAAATTTAATTCTATATCTTTTTTTCTTTTTAATCTCCATATCGTAATTTTATTACTACGACACATATTAATAAATCTTTCAATGTAATATCCTTCAACATTAAGTTCTAAATATCCTATAATATAGCTAAGAATTATTTTGATTATCATGCTAGTTTTCTCCTTAATCTATTATTTTTTCTAAATCTATACTATCAATTTGACCTGTTACTTTAATATCATCATTTGTCATAGTTTCTAAATTTAAGTTCAATCCATTAATATTAATAATTCCAATATAAGTGTTAATTCTAACAAAAAATTCTTCATACTCTAAAATCCCCTTAAAATTTTCAATTATCATTTCATCAAATCCTGTAATTACAATCTTCGGTAAATTTGTATATACTTCTTTAGGTAATTCCAATATTTTATCAAATTTATTATAGTTTCTTTTCTTCATAACATTTCCTTCCTATCTTTCGAATTCATCAAGTGATTTAAATTCATATCCCATATTTTTAGATTCTTTTATTATTGAATCTAAAATATTTGTATTAGTCTTTGAATTTCCATGTAATAACATTATTTCTCCATTGTGAAGATTATCTAATATTTTCTTTTTAGATGCCTGTTCATCTGGTTGTTTTTTTTCATCCCAATCTTGATATGCAAATGACCACATAACTGTTTTATAACCTAGATTATCAGTCTGTTGTAATGTGCTTTCACTAAACTCTCCTTTAGGTGGTCTTAAATATTTCATCTCATAATTAAATTTTTCATATATAACTTGATGTAATTCCATTACTTCTTTTCTTATTTGTTCTTCTGTAAGTTCTGGCATACTTTTATGATTAACTGTATGTATTTCATATTCCTTAAGTCCAGTATTAATTAAATTTTAAGCTAATACTAGATTTAAAGTTTTAGCCCTAACTACATGTATTTTTGAAATTTAAATTTTATGAATATATTTTTATCACTATCAAATTCTATTTTCTCTATTAGTTTTTCATACATTTCTTTTGTTACGTTTTTTAAGCTTAATATTTCTTTTGTTTGTTTTGGAATTTTATTCATATCCACCTTTTCTAACTCTTCTTTTTGCTTTTTTATTTTAAAGTCAAGGACTTTTATTTCATTTAAAATTTTTGTTTTTTCCTCGCTTTTTTTAGAATAAAATTTTTCAAAATCTTCCTGTCTAATTATTTTATTTATTTTATCTTGATACATCTCTTCTAGCATATTATTGATTTTTTTTAATTCTAATTTGTTTATTTTTAACTTTTTTTCTAATCTATTTAATTCCTCTCTTACTTTTATTTTTGAACTTTTAATTATATTTTTTAATTCATTTTTCGAATAAGTGATTTTTTCTATTTCTTTTTTTAATTCTTTTTTTATTTGTTCTTCAATATAATCTGCTCGTATTTGCTTATTATTACAATTCCCCCTATTACTATTTTTATTAGAACATATAAAATAATCTACTCTCCATTCTTTACCAGACTTCCTTTGTTCTGTTCTTGTTCTTAATGTTGCTATTCCGTCCACATTCTTTGCAAAACACTAGTCCTTTAAGTGGATGATTAAATTTTCTTGTTCTTGTTATATGCTTATTCTTTATTTTTTCTTGTGCTTTATTCCATGTATTTATATCTATAATTGGCTCATGCATATTTTCTACTATAATATATTCTTCTGGATTTGTTGTTCTTACTTTTGTAATTTTATGACTTACTTTTTGAAATTTTCTACCTACTACATTTCCAATGTATACTTCATTTTTTAATATTTTTCCTACTTGGGTTCTATGCCACAAATATTTTCCACTTGAATTACTGCTTTCTCTTTTCATAAAGGTTGGTATTTTTAAATATATAGCTGGTGCTAATATTTCTCTTTTATTTAATTCATCTGCTATTTTTTGTGGTGACATGCCTTTATTAACATACATATTAAATATATCTTTTATAATTTCTGCTGCATATACATCAATAATTAAATGATTTTTTATACTCCTATCTTTTTTATAACCATATGGTGCTATTCCTCCTTGGAACTCTCCCTTTTCAATTTTTCTTTGCTTAACGCTTTTTATTTTATTTGAAATATCTTGTGCATAATAATCATTAAAACTTAATTTAAATGTTAAAAATTGAAGTCCATCTGGTCTTAAAGTATCTACATTATCTCCAATTGCAATGTATCTTATAGCATTTGATGGAAAATATCTTTCTAAATAATATCCTGTATCTATATGGTCACGTCCAAATCTTGATAAATCTTTAGTTATAATGCAATCTATTTTCTCTTCTTCAATATCTTTTAACATTTCTTTAAAACCTGGTCTGTCAAAGTTTGTTCCTGTATATCCATCATCTGCATATTCTTTTACTTCTTCTAAATCATCATGTTCATTAATATAATTATTTATTATATCTCTTTGATTTTCTATACTTTCACTTTCTCGGTCATCTCCATCCTCTCTAGATAGTCTCATATATTTAGCAACTTTATATTGTTTTATCATCTCTTTTCACCTTTCCTCTTCATCATTTAATAGTTTTATAAATTGATCTTTTAATATATCATTATAAATTTCTTTTAAGTTATTACTTCCATAAGTAATTTCTATTTTGTTATTTTGATTATCCATAGCTTGCCTCCATTTTTTATTTAATATTATGTAGTAAGCTA